>JACQPM010000026.1 GCA_016207475.1 Methanobacteriota archaeon
CACGTTCCCCAGGGTCATGGTGATGGCCGCCAGGATCCCAAAGACGAGGGACCACTCCACCCGGAGGGCCACCAGGGCGATGGCGAAGACCCTGAAGGCCGCGGCGAAGCCCATCTTCTTGGAGCCCGCGGCCAGGAAGGCCGTGATGGTGGTGGGGGCCCCCTGGTAGGTGTCGGGGGCCCACATATGGAACGGCACTGCGGCCATCTTGAAGCCGAAGCCCGCGATGAGGAAGACCATGGCCAGGTAGGCCACGGGAGCGAAGCCCCCCTGGCTTATGGCGAGACTGAGGACGTAGGCGATCTGGTATATGTTCGTCGTGCCCGTCATCCCGTAGATGAGGGATATGCCAAAGAGGATCAGCGCCGATGAGAGGGCGCCCATGATGAAGTACTTGGCAGCGGCCTCGGTGGTCTGGGAGTCCTTCCTGAAGCCTGCCAGCACATAGGTGGAGATAGAGGCCAGTTCAATCCCGATGAAGAGGGTTATGAGATCCCCGGCAGAGGCGACGAGCATCATTCCCAAGGTAGCGAGGAGCAGGAGGACGTAATACTCCCCCTGGCTCTCCGACCTCACCACATAGGTGAGGGAGCCCAGGACCACGAGGAGGGCAACAGCCAGGAAGGTGAGCTTGAAGAAGAAGGAGAAGCCGTCGATGAGGAGCATCCCGTCGAAGGGCGCACTCCTGACACCGTAGGTGTTGGCCACCGCCCCCAGGGCCCCCAGGAGGCCCAGGAGGCTGAGGTAGCCCAGGGCCCTCTTCCTATCCGTTACCAGGTCCAGCAGGAGGACCGCCAGCGCCGTCGAGGCCACCAGGACCTCAGGCAGGATGGCGAGGAGCTGGGCCATCTACGCACCCCCTAGGAGTCTTACCACATCTGCGGATGTGGTGCTTATGAGGTCCAGGAGCGGGACCGGGTACACGCCCAAGGCGACGATGAAGATGATAAGGATGGCCATGGAGAGGGACTCGGACCAGTGGACATGCTCGTGGTACTTCTCCAGCCTCGGGTTGAGCGGGCCAAAGAAGGCCCGCTGGAGCATCCAGATATAGTAGGCGGCTGTGATGACGATCACCACGGCGGTGCCCATGGTCAAGAGAGGATAGGCCTGGTAGGCCCCCAGGAAGACCAGCAGCTCTGCAATGAAACCGGACAGGCCGGGCAGGCCTAGGGAGGCGAGGGAGGCGAAGATCATCACCCAGCCCACCACCGGGAAGCGCTTGGTCATGCCCCCCAGCATGGGTATCTCCCTGGAACCGGCCTTCTCCAGGAGGAGGCCGCTCATGAGGAAGAGGAGGGGGGATATGAGGCCGTGGCTGACCATCTGGAAGACGGCGCCGTTTATCCCGAGGATGTTCAGGGAGGCTATCCCCAGGACGACGAAGCCCATGTGGCTTATGCTGGAATAGGCGATGAGCCTCTTTATATCAACCTGCGCCAGGCAGACGAAGGCCCCGTATATGATGCTCAGGACACCGAAGACCGCCAGGGCGTAGGCCAGCGCTTTCAGGGCCTCTGGGAGCATCATGGCCCCGATCCTGATGACGCCGTAGCCCCCCATCTTGAGGAGGAGCCCAGCCAGGATCATGCTCGCCGGGGTGGGGGCCTCGACGTGGGCATCGGGGAGCCAGGTGTGGAATGGCACCGAGGGCATCTTGAAGGCGAAGCCCAGGAAGACGGCCACGAAGATCAGCTGCTGGAGGCCCGGGTAGAAGATCTCGGGCCTCGTGGCTATGACCTTGGCCAGGGTGAGCATGTTGAAGGTCGTGACGCCCGTGGGGATGCTCTTCAGGTATATGGCCAGGATCCCCAGGAGCATCGCCAGGGAGCCGATGTGGGTGTATATGAAGAACTTGACGGCGCTGTACTCCCGCCTCGGGCCGCCCCATATCCCTATGAGGAAGAACATGGGGATGAGGACCAGCTCCCAGAAGACGTAGAAGAGGAAGAGGTCCAGGGCCATGAAGACCCCCGTGACCCCCATCTGGAGGATGAGGAGGAGGGGGTAGTACTCTCTCTCCCGGAAGTGGATATACTCGTAGGAGCTTATGACGGCGACGGTCATCAGCAAGGTGGTGAGCATCACCAGGGGGAGGCTGATCCCGTCCACGCCCAGGGTGTAGGAGATGCCCAGGTCCTTGACCCAGAGGAAGTCCTCGGCCGGGAACCAGGCCTTGGGGCGGACGCGATAGTCCATGTAGACGGCCACGGACTGGAGGAAGGTGAGGAAGCATACGAGGATGGTCAGCAGCTTTGCTGCTCGCAGGTTCACCCTCCCCACCAGGTACGCCGCCACGGCGCCCAGGAGGGGGAGGAGGAGAAGGACGGTCAAGGGGCCTATCATGCCAGCACCTCCTTGAGCTTGAGGATGATGAGAAGGATGCTCGCCCCCAGGAGGACGGCGGAGGCATAGTCCTGGACGAGGCCAGTCTGTACCCGCCTCACGACCTCGCTTACCTTGATGAACAGACGCCCTACACCGTTGACGATCCCGTCAACGACCAGCATATCGAACCTCTCCATCAGGTAGGAGAAGCCCGCCACCACCCTCTCGGCCAGGGCGATGTAGAGGTGGTCCATGTAGTACTTGTTCACGATGAAGGTGTGGAGGGGGCGCAGGTTCCTGACGAAGAGCTCGCTGGAGACCGCCTTCCTGTTGTAGATTATATAGGCGGTGGCTATCCCGAGGGCGGCGATGAGGATGGAGAGCTGCATCACCATGGCGTGGTCCCCACCTATGGCCATGGGCTCCTCGGGGAGGGCCCGCACGATCCACTCCTCGAAGCCGAAGAACTTGAGGAAGCCCAGGAAGGCCGCTCCGATGGCCAGGACGACCAACGGCGCTGTCATCGTAGCGGGGGACTCGTGGGCGTGGGCCGAGCGCTCGCTCTCCTCGCCGGTGAAGATGGTGAAGAACCAGCGGAAGATGAAGGTGGCGGTGAGGAAGGCAGTGACCATGGCCATGGCGAAGAGGACCGGGTCCCTGGCCGATACGGCCACCAGGATCTCGTCCTTGGACCAGAAGCCGCTGAGCGGTGGTAAGCCCGACAGGGCCCAGGCACCCACCAGGGCCGTGTAGCCAGTTATCGGCATCTTCTTCAGCAGCCCGCCCATCTCCCTTATGTCCATGGAGTGGACGCCGTGGATGGCGGACCCGGCGGCGAGGAAGAGGAGGGCCTTGAAGAAGGAGTGGGTGAGGAGGTAGAAGAGCCCCGCTGCATAGCCGCCAACGCCCAGGGCCAGGGTCATGTACCCCAGGGAGCTTATGGTGGAGTAGGCCACCACCCGCTTTATATCCACCATCACCAGCGCCATCAGGGCAGCTATGAGGGCAGTTATCCCGCCTATGTAGGCGACCACCAGGAAGGACGCGGGGGTGAAGAGGGGGTAGGTCCTGGCCACCAGGAAGACCCCGGCCTTGACCATCGTGGCAGCGTGGATGAGGGCGCTGACGGTGGTGGGGCCCTCCATGGCGTCGGGGAGCCAGACGTGGAGCGGGAACTGGGCCGACTTGCCCACGGCGCCCCCGAAGAGGAGGAGGGAGGCGAGGGTGAGGACAGACATGCCGAGGATCCCGCTCCCTACCTTGGCGAACTCCGGAGCCCTCTCGAAGAGCTCATTATAGTCAAGCGTACCGAAATAGGCGTAGAGGACGAAGATCCCCAGGAGGAAGGCCATATCTCCGACCCTGGTTACCAGGAAGGCCTTCTTGGCCGCAGAGGCTGCTGAGGGCTTGCTATACCAGAAGCCTATGAGGAGGTAGGAGCAGAGGCCTACGAGCTCCCAGCAGATGAAGGTGAAGAGGAGGTTGTTCGATATCACGAGGCCCAGCATCGAGGCTATGAAGAGGCTGATCTCGGCGAAGTACCTCTGGATCCCCTCGTCCCCGTGCATGTAGCCCAGGGAGTAGATGAAGATGAGGAAGCCCACGAGAGAGACGGCGAAGAGCATCAGGGCCGAGAGCTGGTCGATCATCGTCCCGAAGCGGAAGCCCTCGGCGTTGATCCAGCTTATCCCTGGGCTGCCGCCGGTCCTGCCGCCCAGGACGTCCACGACCGTCAGGAGGGAGACCACCAGGGAGAGGGTCAGGAAGGCTATGGCCACGTAGCCGCACTGCTCCTTGAACCTGTGGCCGAAGAGGAGTATTACCGCGAAGGCCACCAGGGGGAAGAGAGGTATCAGCCAGGCATATTCCAGCATCTTACCACCTCATACTTTGGAGCTCGCCCACGTCTACGGTCCCCCGGGCCCTGTAGATGGCCAGGAAGAGGGCCAGCCCCACCGCCGCCTCGGCCGCCGCCAGGGTTATGATGAAGGTGGCGAAGACCTGCCCCGAGGCATCGGCCAGGTACCGGGAGAAGGCGACGAAGTTTATATTGGCCGCGTTGAGCATCAGCTCGATCCCCATAAGGACCTTTATGCCGTTCCTGGTCGTGAGGACGCCGTAGAGCCCGATCCCGAAGACCAGGACCGAGAGCTCCAGGTAATATACCAGGGGGATCATGCTTTCTCCCTCCTTGCCAGGAATATGGCCCCCACCATGGCGGCCAGGAGGACCACGCCCACCAGCTCCAGCTGGAGGAGGTAGGTCGAGAAGAGCTTCCCGCCCAGCGCCTGAGGCGTACCCTGGAGCTCGCCCAAGGGCTGGTACCATCTCACGCCCCCCACGTTCACCTCCATGAGAGCCACGAAGATCGTGAGGACCAGCACCTTCAAGGCCAGGTTCATGGGCTGCCCTCCTTCTCGCGCCTGGTGAGCATTATGGCGAAGAGCATCAGGACCACCACCGCCCCGGCATAGACCATGAGCTGGATCGCGGCCAGGAACTCGGCCTCCAGGAGGATGAAGAGCGCGGCCACCCCGGCAAAGGCCCCAGCGAGGAAGAGGGCGCTGTGGACGATGTCCCTGGAGAGCATCACCATGAGGGATGACCCCAGTATGATGACGGAGAGCGCCAGGAAGGCTATCATCTCGAAGACCATTATCGGGCTCCCTCCTTCACAGCCAGCCTGTCGTAGTTGTAGAAGAGGGCCTTCCTCTCCACGTTCGCCAGCTCGTAGAAGTCTGTCATCTTTTTGGTGTTGGTGGGGCAGATGTCCTCGCAGAGACCGCAGAACATGCAGCGCCCTATGTAGACGGAGGGGTGGGTGACCTTCTTCTTCACCACCTTGTCCCCCTTCTTCACCTCCTTCTCCCCGGCGTAGGTCATCTCTATGCATTTATTGGGGCAGATCCTGGCG
>JACQPM010000016.1 GCA_016207475.1 Methanobacteriota archaeon
GATGGGGGGGGCCGAGAAGGTCTACCTGGCCGCCGCCGGTACGAGCCTCCATGCCGCCATGGTGGCCGAGTACGGGTTCTCCCAGCTATGCGGCAAGCTGGTGATCGCCATAGACGCATCGGAGCTGGCAGGGAGGGGCGTCCTGGATTCCAAGACGCTGGTGGTGGGGATAACCCAGTCTGGGGAGACCTACGACACCCTGGCGGCCATGAAGTACGCCAAGGGGAGAGGGGCCGAGATAGCGGCCGTCGTCAACGTCGTCAGCTCCACGGCCACCCGCCTGGCGGACCACGTCGTCCTCCAGGGCTCAGGCATCGAGATATCGGTCTGCGCCACCAAGACCTTCACCTCCCAGCTGGTCATCCTCCTGAGGACCGCCCTCTCTCTGGCGAGGTCGCAGGGACGGGACGTGGAGGCGATCGAGAGGGAGCTCCTCAAGGCCCCAAGGTATGTGGATGAGGTAATCCGGCAGAAGGAGGGGATCAAGGCCGTGGCTGAGCACTATTTCGATACCCCCAACTACCTGTACATAGGGAAAGGGATCAACCTGCCCAGCGCCCTCGAAGGTGCGCTGAAGTTTAAGGAGATCACCTACCACCATGCCGAGGGGATGAGCGGGGGGCTCCTGAAGCACGGCACCATCTCCCTCATCGATGAGCGGGTGAGGACCGTGGCCCTTACCCCTGCGGAAGGTGAGAATAAGACACGGCTCATCTCCAACATCCAGGAGGTGAAGGCCAGGGGAGGCGTCGTCATAGGCATAGCCTCCGGCGAACCGGTGGAGCAGTGTGACGCCTCTATCGTGACGCCCTCCTGCCTCGAGCTCATATCTCCCATCGTCTTCGCCCCGGTATACCAGCTCCTGGCCTACTACACCGCCGTCAGGCTGGGGAGGAACGTGGACAGGCCCAGGGCCCTGGCCAAGAGCGTGACTGTGGAGTGAGCATCAAAATATTTATAAAGTACGGGCCTCCTACGCTTCTTACTGTTTTTGAGGTGCTCCTGTGGTGACGGTGATCGTGGGTGGACAGTGGGGGGATGAGGGGAAGGGGAAGGTCGTCAGCTACCTCTGCCTGAAGGACAGGCCGGATTTCGTGGCCAGGGCCGGTACCGGCCCCAACGCCGGGCATACGGTGGAGTATGAGGGGAAGAAGTACGGCCTGAGGCTCACGCCTTCCGGCTTCATCTATCAGAAGGCCCGGCTCCTCATAGGGGCGGGGGTCTTAGTAGACCCGAATGTGATGCTCCGCGAGATCGAGTCCCTGGGGATCGGGAAGAGGACCGGCATCGACGAGAGGTGCGGTATCATAGAGGCGGAGCACATAGAGCGGGACAAGGGCTCCGCCTTCCTGGCAGGGAAGATAGGGTCCACAGGCACGGGGTGCGGCCCTGCCAACATGGACCGGGCGAACCGCTCCCTGAAGCAGGCCAGGGAGGTCGCGGACCTACGGTCCTACCTCACCGACGTCTCGCG
The DNA here is from genome assembly GCA_016207475.1 of Methanobacteriota archaeon. Lineage (GTDB taxonomy): Archaea > Hydrothermarchaeota > Hydrothermarchaeia > Hydrothermarchaeales > JACQPM01 > JACQPM01. The sequence continues at coordinate 1,475 of JACQPM010000016.1, forward strand.
GGAGCTGAACGAGGCCCTGGACATGGGAAAGGGGGTCTTCGTGGAGGGCTCCCAGGGCTTCGGCCTGTCGGTCCTCTACGGCACCTACCCGTATGTGACCTCCAAGGATACGACGGCGTCCACGGCCCTGGCGGACGTGGGCCTGGGCCCCAAGAAGGCCGGTGAGGTCATCCTGGTCTTCAAGTCCTTCCCATCCAGGGTGGGGTCCGGCCCCTTCCCGACGGAGATGGACCAGGAAGAGGCCGAGAGGCTTGGGATCGTGGAGTACGGTACCGTCACAGGGCGGAGGCGGAGGTCTGGACACTTCGACTTCGAGATGGCCCGCACATCGGTGGCTATAAACTCCGCCACCCAGATAGCCCTCACTTGCCTCGACTACGTGGACCCGGGATGCAGAGGGGTTAGCTCCTACGACAAGCTGTCCCAGAAGGCCAAAGCCTTCGTGGAGGAGATCGAAGCCAGGGTGCGGGTGCCGGTTACCATCATCTCCACGGGGCCCAGCATGGAGGAGACCATAGACCTGCGGGGGGAGAAGCTCTAGTGACCAAGTACATCTTCGTGACCGGAGGTGTCCTTTCGGGTCTTGGGAAGGGCGTCACGACGGCCGCCGTGGGGAAGATCCTCAGGTCGAGGGGGGTGAAGGTCGACCTCTGCAAGATCGACCCCTACCTCAACGTGGACCCCGGTCTCATGAACCCTTACCAGCACGGCGAGGTCTGGGTGACCAAGGATGGATACGAGGCAGACCTGGATTTCGGCCACTACGAACGCTTCCTGGACATAGAGCTCGACCGGGAGCACAACATAACGACAGGCAAGGTCTACCTCCAGGTCCTGGAAGGGGAGCGCAAGGGAAACTACCTCGGGCAGACGGTCCAGATCATACCCCATGTGACGGACGAGATCAAGAGGCAGATCACGGAGATAGCCAGGATCAACAACCCCGATGTCCTCCTTGTGGAGATCGGGGGGACCACGGGCGATATAGAGGGGATGCCCTTCCTGGAGGCCCTCAGGCAGCTCCGGATGGAGAACGGGAAGGAGAACGTCCTCTTCGTCCACGTGACCCTCATACCCAGCCTGGGGACCGTTGGAGAGCAGAAGACCAAGCCTACGCAGCACAGCGTCAAGGAACTGAGGGGAATAGGCATACAGCCAGACATCCTCATCTGCCGCTCCCCTCGCCCCCTCCTGGACGAGACCAAGGCGAAGCTGGCCCTCTTCTGCGATGTGGGAAAACCTGAGGTGGTCAGCAACCACGATGTGGATAATATCTACGAAGTGCCCCTGGTGATGGAGGAGCAGGGGCTGGGGGACAACATCCTGTCCAAGCTCAACATAAGGGAGAGGAAGCACGACCTGAAGGAATGGAGGCGCTTCGTAGAGCAGGTGAAGGGCCTCAGGGGCGAGGTCAGGATAGCCCTGGTAGGGAAGTACACGGAGTTGAGAGACTCCTACATAAGCGTTGCCGAGGCCCTGAAGCACTCGGGTTACGCCCTCGACACCAAGGTCGATATCCAGTGGGTCGAGGCCCTGGGTCTGGAAGACGACCCCCGAAAGGTAGGGGTGCTGAAGGGGGCCGACGGCATATTGGTACCCGGTGGGTTCGGGAAGAGGGGCTCCGAGGGCAAGATCCTGGCCATAGAGTACGCCAGGAGGAACGATCTCCCCTTCCTCGGCATCTGCTTCGGCTTCCAGCTCGCCGTTGTCGAGTACGCCAGGAATGTCCTGGGCCTGAAGGATGCCAACAGCTCAGAGCTGGACCCCCAGACCCCCCACCCAGTCATCGACCTCCTCCCGGAGCAGAAGGAGGTGAAGCAGATGGGCGGCACCATGCGCCTCGGGGAGATACCGGTGGAGATCGAACCCGACACCCTGGCCCACAGGATCTACGGCGCCACCAGGATTGGGGAGCGGCACCGCCACAGGTACGAGGTCAACCCTCGATATATCGAGGAGCTGGAGGCCAAGGGGCTGCGGTTCAGCTCCCGGAGTGACGGCGGGAGGAGGATGGAGGTCCTGGAGATACCGGGCCAATTCCATTTCCTGGCCACCCAGTTCCATCCGGAGTTCAGGTCCAGACCCCAGAGGCCCGCATCGGTATTCAAGGCCTTCGTGGAGGCCGCCGTGCGGAAGAAGGTGATGGAGGAGAAGAAGCTCCATCCCCAGGCACGATGAGGTTGATAGTGAGGCGGGCAGGGGAGGACAGGTATATTATGCGATGGGAAGGAGCTGGTAAGAGGTAATGTTCGACCCCAGGCGATTCGTCCAAGAAGCCGTCCCGGAGATAAAGGTGCAGGCTGGCGGGGGGAAGGCCATCATAGCCCTCTCGGGGGGCGTGGACAGCTCCGTGGCTGCGGCCCTCTCCCTCAAGGCCCTGGGAGAGCAGCTGGTGGCGGTCTTCATAGACCACGGCTTCATGCGGAAAGGGGAGAGAGAGGAGATAGAGAGGACCTTCGAGGGGATGGGGATGAACCTCAGGGTAATAGATGCGAGCCAGCGGTTCTTCGATGCCCTGAGAGGGACGCGGGACCCTGAGGCTAAGAGGAAGATTGTTGGGGAGACCTTCATCAGGGTCTTCGAGGAGGTGGCCCTGGAAGAGGGCGCCTCCTTCCTTGTCCAGGGGACGATAGCCCCAGACTGGATCGAGAGCGACGGCGGGATAAAGAGCCACCACAACGTGGCCGGCCTCCCCTCCGGGATGGTCCTGCGGCTGGTGGAGCCCCTCCGCGACCTCTACAAAGACGAAGTCAGGAAGGTGGCCCGGGAGCTGGGGCTGCCCCCGTCCATATCCGAGAGGATGCCCTTCCCCGGGCCCGGCCTCGCCATCAGGGTGATAGGGGAGCCTACCCACGAGAAGGTTGCCATCGTGCGGGAGGCCAACGCCATCGTGGAGGAGGAGATCAGGAAGGCTGGATTAAAGCCCTGGCAGGCCCTGGCCGTGCTGCTGGAGGGGAAGTCCGTGGGCGTAAAGGGCGACATAAGGGACTACGGCTACACCATAGCGGTCAGGGCCGTCGAGTCCGTGGACGCCATGACGGCCACGGCCATGCCCATACCATGGGACGTGCTGAAGACCATCCAGAAGCGGATAACCCGGGAGATCCCAGGCGTGACGCGGGTCCTCTATGACATAACCGACAAGCCCCCGGCCACGATAGAGTTCGAGTAGAGCTTACGAAAGTCTTAAATATCATCGTAGAGACTGTAGACC
>JACQPM010000024.1 GCA_016207475.1 Methanobacteriota archaeon
GAGCCCCTCTTCAGGTCCACCTGCGAGGACGCCGGCCTCAACCCCTACCTCTTCGAGATGACCAATATAAGGGAGCACTGCTCCTGGGTCCACAGCCAAGAGCCCGAGAAGGCCACGGCCAAGGCCAAGGACCTGGTCAGGATGGCCGTGGCCAAGGTGAGGCTCCTGGCCCCCCAGCAGAAGGGGCAGGTGGACGTCGAGAGGAGCGCCATCGTCCTGGGAGGCGGGGTAGCGGGCATGACGGCCGCCATGGAGATCGCCAGCCAGGGCTTCCAGGTCCATCTGGTGGAGAGGAGCGGAGTTCTGGGCGGAGCTACCATGGCCGCTAACACGGTCTTCTTCTCAGGCAGGTCGCCGGGGGAGGTCTTCGGCCCCCTGGCGGAGGCCGTGTCGTGTCATCCGAATATCAAGGTCCACCTCCATTCCGCCCTGAAGGAGATAAAGGGCTTCAGGGGGAATTTCGACGCCACGATACTGGAGGGCGGCAGAGAGGAGACTCACAAGGTGGGGGGGATCCTCCTGGCCACGGGCTCCAGGGAGCTGAAGCCGGAGGAACTCTACCTCTACGGGTCCGAGGGGGTGATGACCCTGGGGGAATTGGAGGGGGTGCTCAAGAGGGGCGACAAGCCCAGGTCCACCGTCTTCATCCAGTGCGTCGGGGCCAGGACGAAGGACCGCCCCTACTGCTCCCGCACCTGCTGCCTCGAGGCGGTCAAGAACGCCGCATATCTGAAGGAGCGGGACCCGGGCGCCGAGGTTTACATCCTCTACAGGGACATGATGACCTTCGGCCTCTACGAGGACGAGTACCGGCGCTCCCAGGCCCTCGGGGTGCGGTACCTGAAGTACAGCCCCGAGAACCCCCCCAGGGTCGAGCGTGCCGACGGCGGATTCAAGGTGTCCCTCCGGGACACGCTCCTTGGGGCCGAGGCGGAGATGGAGGTGGAGAGGGTGGTCCTTAGCACCCCCCAGGTACCGGCCGAAGGGGCCGAGGACCTGGCCAAGCTCCTCAAGGTCCCCAGGTCCCCGGACGGCTTCTTCATGGAGGGGCACGCCAAGCTCAGGCCCCTGGAGTTCACTCAAGACGGCCTGTACCTCTGCGGCTCCTGCCAGGGGCCCAAGGAGCTGCCCCACATCATAGCCCAGGCCTCTGGCGCAGCGGCGCGGGTCTGCGCCCTCCTCTCGAGGGAGGTCCTGGAGACCGAGGCAACGACGGCGATCATCGACGAGGAGCTCTGCGTGGGCTGCGGCCGGTGCACCAAGGTCTGCGTCTTCGGCGCTCTGGCGCTGGAGAAGAACGAGCGGGGGGAGTACAAGTCCCGGGTGAACTCGGCCCTCTGCAAGAGCTGCGGCGCCTGCGCCGCCGTCTGCCCCAACGGGGCCATAACCCCCAGGAACTTCTCCAGGGAGCAGATCATAGCGATGATAGACCAGCTCCTGGAGGTGGACCATGGAGTCTGAGCCCAAGGCCATCGTCTTCGCCTGCAACTGGTGCGCCTATGCGGGTGCTGACCTGGCAGGGGTCTCCAGGAAGCAGTACCCGCCCACGGTGAGGGTCATCCGGACCATGTGCTCCGGGCGTTTCGACCCTACCTTCGTCCTGAGGGCCTTCGAGAAGGGCATAGACGGGGTCATGGTCCTGGGATGCCATCCCGGGGACTGCCAGTACCTCGAGGGGAACCTGAAGGCCGAGAAGAGGTTCGAGATGACCAGGCGCCTCCTGGAGGCCGTGGGCTTCGACCCAGAGCGCTTCTGGCTCAGGTGGGTCTCGGCTGCCGAGGGCGCCAAGTTCGCTGATCTCGTCAAGGAGTTCACGGAGGTACTCAAGGGGAAGGGGCCAAACCCCTTGAGGGTAGGAGGTGTGGAAGTTGGATAGTCCGAGGATCGGGGTATACGTCTGCAAGTGCGGCCTCAATATCGGGGCCGTCGTCGACTGCGATGCCGTGGCCGAGTACGCCAAGGGGCTCCAGGATGTCGTCCTGGCAAAGGCTTCCAAGTACACCTGCTCCGACGCAACCCAGGTGGATATAAAGAAGGACATAAAGGAGCACAACCTCAACCGCGTAATCGTGGCCTCCTGCTCCCCCAGGCTCCACGAGCCCACCTTCCGGAGGACCGTCGAGGAGGCGGGCCTGAACAAGTACCAGTTCGTCATGGCGAATATAAGGGAGCACTGCTCCTGGGTCCACATGAAGGAGCCGGCCCAGGCCACAGCCAAGGCGAAGGACCTGGTCAAGATGGCCGTTGCCAAGGCCCGCCTCCTGGAGCCCCTGGTCTCCATCAAAGTCCCAGTAGAGAAGAAGGCCCTGGTGGTGGGCGGCGGCGTGGCCGGCATGAGGGCGGCCCTGGACCTGGGTGATATGGGCTTCGAGACCTACCTGGTGGAGCGCCTCCCCTCCGTGGGCGGGCGGATGGCCCAGCTGGACAAGACCTTCCCCACCATGGACTGCTCCATCTGCATCCAGGGCCCCATGATGTCGGACGTGGGGAAGCACGAGCGGATCAAGCTCCTCACCTACCACGAGGTGAAGAAGGTGGAGGGCTACGTGGGCAATTTCAAGGTCACCCTTCACAGGAAGCCCCGCTACGTGGACGCTAAGGAGTGCAACGGTTGCGGCGACTGCTTCGCCGTCTGCCCAGTGCGGATGCCGGGCGAGTTCGACCAGGGCCTGGGTGTCAGGGGGGCCATCTACAGGATGTTCCCCCAGGCCGTGCCCAACGTGGCCACCATAGAC
>JACQPM010000029.1 GCA_016207475.1 Methanobacteriota archaeon
ACGTGGGCCTCGGCATCGAAGGCTATCACCCCGAAGTAGTCCTCGGGGCTCAGGTCCCTTATGATCCTGGTGGCGATGGCCTTCTCCAGGTCCACCTTGCTGGTGGACCCGAAGAGCCCCTGGGTGGAGCCCGAGACGTCTATGGCGATGACGATTGCCAGCTTCTCCTCCTCCCCGGGGGGCTCGCCGAGGCGGACAGGGAGGATCGTCTCCAGGAGGGACCCCCGGTACTCGCCCCGCTCGAAGGACTCCTCCCCCCCCACCACCACCAGACCGTTGCCCTGGGAGACGTACTCCCGCAAGGCATCCACGTCCCTGGGGGAGAGCCTCTCTATGTTCTGGTTGTCCAGGAAGACCGCATCATAGTTAGCCAGCCCCTCCACAGCCTGGGAGACCTGGAGGGTGTAGAGCTCCCCCAGGAGGGTCGAGAGGGGCGAGGTCCTGTCGGCCACCAGGAGGAGCTTGGGCCTGGAGAGGACCTGGACCGCCTTGTAGTATACGTTATTTTCGGGGAACTGGTCCTCGCCCTGGGGGACCACCTCGGCCTGTATCTTGTGGGGCCCCTCCGTGCTGAAGGACTTGGTGAAGGTGAACTCCTTGATGGGCTCCCCGGGGGTCACCTCCTGCTCCATCACAGGGAGGTCGTCGGCCGATACCCGGAGGGTGTAGGTGGTCCCGTTCCCCACCTGCCTGACGATCACCTTGTAGGTGTTCGAGACGTCTATGAGGACCTTCTTGTCCCCTACGACCTCGACCCCCGCGTCCCCCATCTCGGGTCTCAGCTCCACGGCGTGGATGGAGGCGTTCAGCCTGGAGGCGATGAGGGCCACGTCCACCAGGTCACGGCCGTAGTTGTTCTTCCCGTCGGTGAAGAGGAGGACGCTCTCCCCCTTGTTGGCGGACTGGAGGACCGCATCCCCCAATGCGCTTCTGTTCCCCGAAGAGATGAAATTCACGTTCTCCCAGCCCAGGGCCAGGAAATCACCGAGCTCCCCGGGGTACAGGGCCATGCTGCTGGAGTTGTCCACCAGCACCGTTATCGAGACATTCCTCTCGATGGTGGACCTCTCCAGGGCGTAGGGGGATGCCAGGGCGAGGAGGACGAGGAGGATTATCAGGGCCCGGCTAAGCGCCAGAAGGACGCTGGACTTCCGCCTGGCCCTCAGGAGGACGAGGAGGAGGGGGATGACCAGGAGGGCTATGTATGGGTGCTCGAACTCCATTACAGTTCCCCCCTCCGCCTGAGGAAGAGGAGCTCACCAAGGATTAAGGCAGCGGCCATGACCAATATATAGTCCTCTATGTACCGCCTCACCTCCACGCTCCTCCTCTCCACCGTCCCTTTCACCTCTTCCTTCGGCACCGTCGAGCCAGGGGCTATATCAGACTCGCGTTCGTCCAGGAGGTTGGAGGCTATGCTGTCCCCCTTGAACTCGTAGACCCCTGTCTCGTCCAGGAGGAGGCGGTCCGTTGTAACCATGCCGGTAGGCGTCTTGACCTCCACCCTCTCACCGAGGGGTACCAGATCCCCGGTCGCGAAATTCTTGTTCTCCACCAGATTCGTACCCCTCATCCAGTCCGTGAGCCGGACCCAGAAGATCGGGAAGGAGGGGCTGAGATGGAAGTCGGACCAGGACCTCTCGGGCTTTATCCCGAAGTAGGCCACCTTCCCCTTCCCCTTCGACCAGACGGCCAGGACCGGGGATCCGTCTATCCCAGCGGTGGCGAGGGTTATGGAACCCTCCCTGGCCTCTGCCAGGAGGTACTTTGTGGTCACGCCCTGCAGGTCCAGATCCAGGGTGAGTTCGTTGACGGTCCGGACCTCCATCTTCCCCCGCCCGCTCCCTCCCTGGAGGGCCACGGGCAGGATGGGGTCCAGGCCGCCCAGCTCCTGGAGCTTGTCAGAGGCCACTATCACGACGTTGCCGCCCTTCTCGGCGTAGGTGGCCAGGGACTCGATGGTCCCTGGGAGGAGGGAGGTGGACCTGACCTCGCCCAGGATCACGATATCGAAGTTCTCGAATGGGGGTATTACGGGCGGCACTGCCACCTGCCATTTGAGGCTCTTTGCAGAGGCCAGGGCGTACTTGATGTAAGGGTCCTCCACCTCGGAGATAAGGAGGACCCTCTCCTCCTTTGGCTCTGGGACCGCCAAGTAGGCCCTGTTGTCCAGGGGAAGGGGGTCGTCGTGCCTCAAATCGATGGTGAGAAGACCCCCTGGGAGGTTCTGGAGGAGGAAGACCTCCCTGGAAGACGGCCTGACACTCCTCGTCTCTGAGCTCAGGACCTTGTCCTTGGATGAGAGCTGGAGGGTCACTTCCTCCTCCCCCTGGGCATAGCTCCTGACCGCCACCGAGTAGCCCTCCCTGGTCCTCTTTATATCCACGATGCCTACGTTCCCCCCCTCCCTGCCGACCTGGATGAAGTCCACCTCCACCCCCTCGGCGCCGGCGAGCTTGGATGCCAGGGCCGGCTCCGGGCCGTAGCCCCTGGCAAAATCCGAGTAGACTATGATCCTCTTGTTCTCCTTACCTGCCAGGAGGTCCTTCCCCAGGAGGATGGCGTCCCCCAGATTCGTGGGCGTGGCCCTGGGCCTGAGGGTGGCCAATAGATTCCGCGCTTTCTCCCCATCCCCGTCCCGCAGGACCACTATGGGGACGTTCTCGGCCAGGATGATGCTCACCCTGTCCTTCCCACCCACCACACCCCTGGCCAGACCCACGGCCTCCTCGAACCTGCTTTGCCCCACGTCTGTGGCCTGCATGGACCCAGAGGCGTCTATGACCAGGACCACGTCTTCCGCCTCTACCTCTGCCAGGGCCGGGAAGAAGGGGTTGAGCATCGCGAGGGTCAGGAGGGCTATGGTGATGAGCTGGATGAGGAGGAGGGGGTCTCTAACGAACCGCCGCAGTACCGAGCGGAAGACGTCCTCCTTCCGCTCCAGCTGGAAGATGAGGACCAGGGAAGGGATCTTGAGCTCCCGGGGCTTGGGCTTGATGAAGTAGAGGATGATGAGGGGGATGAAGGTGGCCAGGGCAAAGGCCGCCAAGGGATTCGCGAACTCCATGGCTACCCCACTATGGCCAGGAAGGCGTCGAAGATGGGGGTGTTGGAGGTGATGGAGAAGAAGTCCGCACCCACCTCTTCGCAGGCCTTCCTTATACCGTTGCTGTGGGCCTCGAACCTCTCCCGGTACAGTTCCCGGAACCTAGGGCTTATGTAGACATGGACCATCTCCCCAGTCTCCAGGTCATAGAGCTTCGTATCGCCCTCGGCCCAGCCCAGGTCCTTCTCCTTGAGGTCCAGCACCTGGACGACGATGAGGTCGTGGGAGCCGCGGGAGATCTTGTATAGGCCCTCCTCGATGGACGGGAGGGGCTGCATGAAGTCCGATATAAGTACTACGAGGGACCGGGACTTTATCATCTTGGAGTACTGCTCACTGCAGAGGTCGAGCCTCGTCGTTCCGGCCGCAGGGGCCTTGTTGAGGAGGTCTATGGCGGCCAGGAAATGCCTCTTCCCCCGCCTCGGCTCCATCACCTCCACCAGCTGGTCTGCGAAGAGGGAGAGCGCGAAGCGCTCGTTCTCGTTGGTCACCAGGTAGGCGAAGCCGGCCCCGATCATCGAGGCGTAGTCGAACTTGCGCACGGCGCCGAAGTCCATGGACTTGCTGGCGTCGATGAGAATATGAGTAGTGAGGTTCTTCTCCTCCTCGAATCGCCGTATGTAGAGCTTCTCGGTCCTGCCGTAGAGCTTCCAGTCCACGGACTTGAAGTCGTCCCCCGGCATGTACTCACGGTAGTCCACGATCTCGGAGCCCTTCCCCTGCCTTATGGACCTCCGCTCCCCGGCGTAGACCGTCGTGACCCGCTTCTTCACCATGAAACAGAAGCGGTCGAGCTCTTTGAAGAAGTCGGTATTCAGCATGTCACTTCAGGTTCTCGATTATCCCCTTCACCACCGCGTCCTGGGTTATCCCCTTCCTGTCGGCGTCGAAAGTGAGGATGATCCTGTGCCTCAAGATGGGGTAGGCCATGGCCTTTATGTCCTCGGGGCTTACGTAGTTGCGGCCGCCGAGGAGGGCCCTGGCCTTTGCGCTCAGGACTAGGCCTATGGAGGCCCTGGGGGAGGCCCCGTACTCGATGCTCGGGTTACTGGCTCTGGTGGCGGCCACTATCTTCAGGGCCATGGCTTTCATCTCCTTCGAGATGGGCATCTGCCTGGTCAGGCGCTGGAGGGAGAGGAGGGTGGGCTTGTCCAGGACCTTCTGGACCGAGGCTACCATGGGGGTCGTGTGCATCTCCACGATCCGGTCCTCCTCCTCCATGGTGGGGTATCCTACCTGTATCTTGAGGAGGAACCTGTCCAGCTGGGCCTCGGGCAGCGGGTAGGTGCCCTCCATCTCGATGGGGTTCTGGGTTGCCAGGACGAAGAAGGGGCGGTCGAGCTTGTAGGTCTCGTTGCCCACCGTCACCTGCTTCTCCTGCATCGCCTCCAGGAGGGCGCTCTGGGCCTTGGGCGTGGCCCTGTTTATCTCGTCTGCCAGGACTATGTTCGCGAAGACCGGCCCCATCTCGAACCTGAAGACCTTCTTGCCGTCCCGCTCTTCGATGAGGTAGGTGCCTGTGATGTCCGAGGGCATGAGGTCTGGGGTCATCTGGATCCTGGAGAACTTCAGGTCCAGGAGCTTGGAGAGGGTGCTCACTATCATCGTCTTCCCCAGGCCGGGGAAGCCTTCCAACAATGCGTGGCCGTCGCAGAGGAGCGCTATGAGGAGGTGCTCCACCGTGTCCTTCTGCCCCACGACGACCTTCCCCAGCTCCTTCTGCAGGCCCTGGAAGGTCTGACCGACATCCTTGTAGACCTTCTCGTCCAGTCCCTTCTCCAGAGTGCCCTTGGTCTCCATCACTTTACCTCCTTGGTGAGCTGATCGAAGTACGTCCTCACCACCCCTTCGTAACGCTCAGGGATGTTCTCGGCGTAGGCCTCGGCCTGGATGGGGGTCACAGGGAAGCTGCCAGTGCTGGTGAAGGTCTCGTTCTTCTTCTCCTTCTCCTTCACGTCCCTCACCCTGGTCTCCCCGCTCCCGAGATAGAACTGGAGGCTCAGGTTCTCTCCCTCCAGCTTGGCCATGGAGGCGCTGCCGAAGATGTCCCTAACGGGCTGGAGACCTTTCCCTGCGCCTGCCGCCCCCGCGACAGGGCCCTGGTCCCTCCCC
>JACQPM010000033.1 GCA_016207475.1 Methanobacteriota archaeon
CCTCATGACCTTCCCCCTTGAGACTGTCGATGAGGGCCTGGGTCTCGTCCCTCTCCCGGAAGTAGGCCGCGAACCTTGGGACCGGCCTCACGAGTATATAATCCTGGGGGAGTCCTGGAGGGTGGGGCCCCGGGACGAAGGACTCCAGGTGGGCCACCTCGCAGACCCCCCGGAACCTCACCAGCCGAGAGGGGGAGACACCCTGCTCCAGGAGCCTGCCCTTCTCCAACGCCTGCGGCGCTATGACCTTTGTGCAGAGGGAGAGGAAGAGCCTGTTCTGGTGCTCCGCGTGCTCGTTGTCCACTATCTGGAGGACTGGTATCCCGAGGCCGAAGGCCACCCTGGGGAGCTCCACGGAGTGCTTCGAGACCGCTACCTTGGCTGCCCCTCTGGCCACCAGACCGGAGAGCTCCGTCACCCGCCTGGAGCTCTCCAAGAGCTTCTCCTCCAGGCCCGAGCCGCCGTGGCGCCCCACCGTGGTGGCTCGGATGCGGTTCATCTCCAGGAGGGCCTCCAGCTGCTGGAAGCGCCTCGCCGTCACGAGGCACCTGTGGGCCTTCACGAACCCTCGGAAGAGGAGGACGTGGGGCAGGTTCGTTATATCCACCCAGATCATAGCGAGACCCCCACCGCCAGGGCCATGGCGCATGCGACTATCTCCAGGGCCCAGACCCCGTAGACCACCTCCCGCTCCCCCATGGGCCTCGCCCGGAGGAGGAGCCTGGGGAGGGATAGGTTCCCACCCTCTGGTATGTACAGCTTACCGCCTCTCAGGACGGTGGGCCTCTGGGACTCCCGGGTCATGACCCCCACGGAGAGATACTTCAGGGCCGCGTCCAGGATGTAGGGGCCGAAGATTATGAGGCCCTGGACCTCCAGCTCCCCCATGACCATGGCCGCTACCAGGGCTGCGCCTATGGGGAGCGTCCCCACGTCCCCAGGGAAGGCCCTGGCAGGGTACCGGTTGAAAAGGAGGAAGGCCAGCAGGGCCCCGGAGAGACCCAGGGCTACGGCCAGGGCTGTAGTGGACCTCCCGTAGGCTACCAGGGCCAAGCCTAGGGAAGCTATGGCCCCAGTCCCGATCTCCATCCCGTTGAAGCCAGCCAGCATGTTGGTGAAGTTGGAGCCGGCCATGAAGACCAGGGGGATGGCGAGGAGGTATGCCCAGCCCAGGTCGTGGCCCAGGAAGGTGGGCTCGGCAAAGGGTATGAGGATGGCACCTATGACTGAGAGGGATGAGACCTTCTGGAGCGGCGATAGCCGCTTGAGCCCGTCGGCAACCCCCACCAGGCCCACCAGGAGGACGAGGAGGGCCGCCCAGAGGACCTTTGCATCCCCTGAGAGGCCATAGTAGAGGAGGAGGGAAGCCAGGAGGCCCAGGAGGATCGCCACCCCCACCATCTCAGGCACCGCCCGCCTGTCCTCCTTGTGGAGGTCCGTGCCAACAATCTCCCGATTGGCGAGCTCCTTGATCAGAAAGGGCGTGATGGCCAGGGTGATGGCGAAGGATGTTATGAAGGACAAGGCCACCTCAGGCATCTGGCACGCCTCCCGCCCTGAGGCTGAGATAGAGGAGGGATAGATATAAGAGGACGCTGGAGAGCTGGAGCCCCACCTCAAGGAGGACCAGGGTGTGGGTGAGGGCTATGGCATAGAGGCACGCCTGGAGCCTGGTCCCCCGGCGGTCCATGGTGCCCAGGTAGAGGCCTATGAGGGCGGCCGTTGCCAGGGCCCCGGGGAGGCCGAAGTCCAGCATCCCGGGGCCTATCAGGGTCGAGGTTATGATGTGGGGCTCTTTATAGGCCAGGACGGCGGTGCTCACCACCTCCTGGGTGGTGCTGAGGAGGGCCCCCCCGTGGAGGAGGCCCAGGGGGAAGCTCAGGTCCACGATCTGCCCGAAGACCGAGTAGGTGAAGCCGAACCTGTAGGGGATGTAGAGGGCCGGGGAGAGCTTCCAGCCACCGTAGGCCATGGAGGCTATGTGGGTGCTCCCCACAGTCAAGATAAGGAGGGCCACGATGCCTGCCAGCGCAACCTCCTTCATCCTGACCCTTTCCAGGAGGAGGCCGGTGATGACCCCCGAGGAGAGGATGGAGAGGGAGTCGGACTTGAAGCCCGAGAGGAAGCCCAGGAGGGCGAGGATGAGGATCCCAGGTATGGCCCATCGCCGGGGGTAGAACGCCGCCAGGAGGGCAGCGGCGAAGACCCCGAAGCCGTGGAAGAGGGCCCTGGCGGGGGTGACGGCGGTGCTGGCCCTGGATGCGGCATCCAGAATCGGTATGCCCTGGATGAGGATGGCAAGGGAGAAGGCACCGGCCAGGAGGAGGGCCGCGGGGGTTATGAGCCTGACCTCCCCGAGCCGACGGGAGATGACCCAGAGGAGGGAGGCGTAACCCACGGCGATGAGGGAGATGGCGATCCAGGGCATGGGGAAGGTGAGGTAGAGGGCCAGGGCCGTGAGTATCGCCACGACGGGCGGGATGATGGGCGCCCAGGGCCGGAGCTCGAGCCGCCGCCCGATCCTGACGGAGGGCACCAGGACTAAGATGGCCAGGAGGCTTATGCCCAGGGCGAGGGCGGATGGATAGGGCAGGGTGAGGTGGCGCGCCACCCCCTCGATCCCGTAGGCTATGGCGGCCAGGAGCAGGAGGGCGATGTAGCCCAGCGGCACCGCCGCCTCGGGCCTCAGAAGGTCAGCCAAGGAGCTCCGCATATACCGCATCCACCTCCCGGGCCGTCCGCTCCCACGGGAAGGCCCTGGCCGTGGCCAGGCCGTTCCTCACGAGCCTCTCCCTGAGTCCTCCGTCCTCCAGGAGCCTGAGGATCCCCTGGGCGAGGGCCTTGGGATCCTCCTTCTCCACCAGGAGGCCGTTCACCCCGTCCTCGACGACCTCCTCTATGCCCCCAACCCTGCTTGCCACCACAGGTACCCCAGAGGCCATGGCCTCCAGGAGGACCAGGCCGAGACCCTCGGCACGGGAGGGCAGGACCAGGACGGATGCCCCATCGAAGACGGCGGTTAGGTCATCCCGATGGCCGAGGAAACGGACGCCCTCCAGCCCCAGCCCTTTGGATAGGGCCTCCAGCCCCGGCCTCTCCCTCCCATCTCCCACGATCCAGAGCTCCGCTCCCTTCTCCGCCGCTCTGACCTCCTGGAAGGCCTCCAGGAGTATGTCGACCCCCTTCTGCCGCACCAGGCCGCCGACAAAGACTATCCTAGCCCCACCGCTCGACCCTTCTCCCGGTGGGGCTTTGGGGGTGACGCCCCCGTAGACCACCCGCACCGTCCCTTCTCTGGCCCCGAGGGCTATCACCTCTCGCTGGAGGAACCTGCTCACCGTCATGATGCGATCCGACCTCCTGAGGACCCACCTTAGGATAGGGGATAGGGGTCCTTTGCCCAGGGCTGCGTCCGAGCCGTGGACCGTCAGGACGAGGGGCTTTCTCCGGGCTATCTTGAGGAGTACGCCTAGAAAGCCCTGCGGCATCGCGTAGTGGGCATGGATGATATCGTACCTGAGCCTCAACCCCCGCAGGAAGCCCCAGAGGACGAAGAGGAGGGCCCTGAGGACAGGTATATCCGGTACCTGCGGGTAGGTGAGGATGGTGAACTCGTTCCTGGAGTTCTTCGCCATGTTCTCCACGTAGGTCACTATCCCGCCCTTCCTGGGCTTCCAGGTGGAGATGAGGAGGACCCGCAGGTTACCGCCCCCTTGAGGCCAGGAGGATGATGGTGCCCAGGAAGAAGAAGGTGAAGACGTTGAAGTCCACCAGCCCGGTCTCGATCCCCACCAGGGTATAGGCCATGAAGAGGGAGAAGATCCCGACGCCAAGGGTGCTCCCGGCCTTCAAGGCCCTGTAGGCGAGGCCTACCACGAACCCCAGGGCGAGGGCGAAGGCTATTATCCCAGGGATGCCGAAGTCCAGGACCACTGTGCCGAAGAGGGTAGAGGTCACAGAGACGCCGCTGATACCGAAGATGTTGGCCACGATGGTCCTGGGTCCCAGCCTGGAGCCCGGTATGAAGGGAAAGAAGGAGGAGAAGGTGGCCAGGGCTACTGAGCCGTGGTTTACGCCGAAGAGCCAGAAGCGGCCGACCAGGTAATCGTAGACGCTCAGGGTGAGGGCGGTGCGCCCTCCTATAATCCCCAGCGGGCCGAGGGAGGAGCCTTCTTTCAAGGCTCTGTAGTAGCCCAGGGAGGCTATGGCGGAGACCGCTGCCAGGAAGGTGAGGAGGATCTCCGCCGCCCCCAGGACCCTCTTGTAGTACATCGCTATGGAACACCCCAGGAGGGAGACGATGACCTGGGTCCTGTACCCCAGGAGGGAGACGAGAAAGGTGGTCACCAGCATGGCGGCGATGGAGTACATCCGGGCCTCCTCCCTGGAGAGGCGCCCCTCCTTGAGCCTGTCGCCCACGGCCGCTATGATGAGGATGCCCCCCGGGACTATTAGGGTGGAGAGCATGGTGAAGGTGACGTTCAGCCTCCGCCTGGCTATGGGCTCGAGGAGGGGGATGGAGCCAGTCTGGAAGAGGTCGTAGAGGAGGGCGACGGTGCCCAGGGCGAGGAAGGCTATGCCTATCCCCAGGGTGCGGTCCTCCAGGCGCAGGCGCCTGGGGGCGAAGGGGCCCGACAGACGGTAGCCCAGGGCGAAGGACCCTATACCGATGAGGATGGAGAGGAGCGCCAGCGGGGAGGGTGAGTGATTGCTCACGGCCACGAAGGCCAGATAGACGAGAGGGAAGATGAGGAGGGGATGGAAGATCCCGATCCGGGATATGCGGCTGCTGGCGAAGAGGGTATTGAGGAGGTCGAATGGACGCCAGAGCCTGGCGGGATAGAGGTGTCTGCTGTACTTGACGAGGCGGAGGAAGATGGAAGAGCTGAAGGAAGCCTGGAGGACTGAGACCGCTTCCAGTATAGAGGCGGAGGTCCTACTCCTTGCTATGGAGGCTTCCAAGAGCTTGGCGGTAGAGAGTGTCAGGGCCCCGGTCCTGCTGCCCGAGATCATAGCAATTCCTTGAGGCTCGCCAAGCGGTACTTGGGGTCCAGCTCCGGTCTCTCCCTGTAACCCGCATGGACCACCGTCTGGCGGCCTATGAGGACCCTCTCCGCGGTTATGTCCAGCTTCTCCAGCTCCGAGACCTCGGCCAGCTTGAAGCGGAAGATGGACTCCCGCCCCCCTGTCTGGACGATGCTCGCGTACTTGAGGAGGTAGGAGCCCTCCAGGTCGTTCAGGACCTTCTGGCTGCTGGCGCTGGTGTTGATGAAGGAGACGTCCGCATCCAGGTAGAGGTGGTCGGCCCTCATCTCCCTCTTGATCCCCTGGAGGTACTCAAGGAGCTCCCGGTAGCTGGAGAAGCCCCTGGGGTTTATGTAGCGTATGGTGACGTAGTTATCCACGGGCCGGAGGACCATCTCCGTGGCCGCCACGTCTTCCAGGTAGCTCATGGACCCGCCGACCCATGTCACGGAGCCGTTCTCGTCCTTCAGGGCCAGGGAGCCGGACCTGGTCTCTACGACTATGCCCTTGACCTGGTAGTCGCTCCCATCTGCTATCCATTTCCCGGCGACTTGGGCCTCGAGGAGGAAGCCCTTGGAGTCCAGCTTCTGGTAGGCCTGGATGACGCTGTACATCTGGTCCCCTGAGAAGGTCAGCTCTGGGGTCAGGAGCTTCGATAGGAATGAGAATGCAAGGAAGAGGATGACCAGGAGGACGAGAAGGTCTATGATGTTTATCCCGAGGATGCGCCCCTCTCTCCGGTCCAGGAG
>JACQPM010000030.1 GCA_016207475.1 Methanobacteriota archaeon
CCCTCCAGCCGCCTCTTCCAGCCTACCCACCCTCACCTCCATGGACCCCAGGACCTTCTCCAGGATGGAGACAGAGTCCTTGGTCGAGGAGAGGGCATCAGCCAGGATGGGGGAGAGCTCTTGCATGTCCCTGTTGTAGGCGTACGGGAGGGTCCGCATGATGGCAAGTCCCGAGACCAAGTCCCCCAGCACCCTCCCAGCCTTGGCCCTGGCGATCTCCAGGACATCCGGGTTCTTCTACTGGGGCATTATGCTGGAGGTGGATGCAAAGCGGTTGCTCAGCTCTATGAACCCGAACTCGCGGCTCTGCCAGAGGATGAGCTCCTCCACCAGCCGCCCCATATCGACCATCGTCATGGCCAGGGCGGCGAGGGCCTCCAGGATGAAGTCCCTCGATGAGACGGCGTCCATGGAGTTCTCCAGGACCCCGCCAAAGCCCAGGAGGGACGTCGTCCTCTCCCTGTTTACTGGGAAGCTGCTGGTGGAGAGGGCCCCGGAGCCCAGCGGATTCAGGTCCGCCCGTCGGTACGCGTCCCCCAGGCGGTCCAGGTCCCGCATCAGGGCATCGTGGTGGGCCAGGAGGTGGTGGGCCAGGGTGGTAGGTTGGGCAGGCTGGAGGTGGGTGTAGCCAGGCATCACGGTCCCAGAGTGCCTGGCGGCGAGGTGCAGGAGGGTCCCCTCCAGCCTGCAGAGGAGGGATATACACCTGTCCAGCTCGTCCCTGACCCACATCCTCAGGGCCAGGGCCACCTGGTCGTTCCTGGAGCGGGCGGTGTGCATCCGCCCCCCTGCCTCCCCGGCCTTCTCGATGACGGAGGCCTCTATGGCCATGTGTATATCTTCGTATTTTGGGTCCATGTGGAGGGCCTCGGGTCCGGCCCTGTGGAGGTCCATCAGGGCCTTCAGGATCTTGGCGGCGTCAGCCCTGGGGATGATCTCCTCCTCCTGGAGCATCAGGACGTGGGCCATGGACCCCAAAAGGTCGTACTCGAAGAGCGTCCTGTCGAAGGCCAGGGGGGAGATGTACCTGGCAGCCTCCTCGTCCATTGCACCCCCTAGCCTGCCTTCCCGGATCATATCGCTACCAATAGGACCTTGCGAACTTCCATAATAAAGCTTCTGCTTGGAGCAAGGTTTATTAGTCCGCGAGGGAAAGGATGGAACGATGAGTATGGCTGGGAAGATGATGGTCTGCAACGCCTGCGAGAGGGTCTTCAGGGTCGATGTAATGGGGAAGGAGAAGAAGACCCTCTGCCCAAAGTGCGGGTCAGAGCACGTCTACAGCGCCTTCCAATACTTCCGGCACGCCTAGCCAGAGCTTCATTTTCATGCGAAAGAGTCGGGCCTAATCATCTACGCCACTAAAATTGCCCTTGCTTCCCGGTTCTCCCCCATAGCTAGGCTCGCAGCAACTATTCACAAATCAAAACCCACAAATATTTATATATATGTATTTTAATAGCCATATCGAGGTGATTTCATGGGAGAACTGCCGCTTACCGCAATGGATCGGATTATAAGGAAGGCCACGAAGCTGAGGGTTGGGTTGGATGCCCGCGAGGCCCTTGCCCAGATATTGGAAGAGGAAGGGGCCAAGATCGCGAGGGAGGCAGGGAAGTACGCCCAGCACGCCAAGCGGAGGACCGTAAAGGCCGAGGACATCAGGCTGGTGATCGGGAAGTAGAGTTCCTAAGAAACTCTCGATAGATGCACACGCCTCGTGCTATAGCGTTACCAAAAAAGTATCCATGAAGAACGAGAGCGTGGCGAAGATACTCTACGAGATCGCGGACATCCTCGAGGCGCAGGATGTCCAGTGGAAGCCGGCGGCCTATCGGAAGGCTGCAATGGCTATCGAGTCCCTCTCGGAGGAAGTAGAGGATATCTATAGGGGGGGAGGGAAGAAGGCGCTTCTAAAGATTCCTGGGATAGGGGAGAACATCTCCAAAAAGGTAGAGGAGATGATAACGACAGGGGGCCTGGGATATTACGCGAGGCTGAAAAAGGAGTTACCCATCGATTTTGGGACCCTCACTGCAATCCCTGGGCTCGGGCCCAAGAAGTTGAAGAAGCTATTTAATGCACTGGGAGTAAGGACGCTCGAGGAGCTGAAGGAGGCCGCCGAGAGAGGGAAGATCGCAGGGCTTGAGGGTTTCGGGGAGAAGAGCGAGCAGGAGATACTGAAGGGGATCGCGCTCCTTGAGAAGACGAGAGGGAGAGCGCTTCTCGGGGCCATCCTGCCAGATGCACTGGCGATCGTCGAGAAGCTCAAGGAGAGCAAGGCGGTCGGGAGGATAGGTATAGCCGGCTCCCTCCGCAGGATGAAGGAGACGGTGGGCGACATAGATATCCTGGCGACATCGGGAGAGCCAGGAAGGGTTATGGGGCTCTTCGTCTCGCTCCCCGAGGTCGAGGCTGTCTTTGCAAAGGGCATGACGAAAAGTTCCGTGCACCTGAAGAACGGATTGGACTGCGACCTTCGCGTGGTGGAAGAGGACTCTTTCGGTTCCGCCCTCCAGTATTTCACAGGTTCGAAGGACCATAATATAGCGCTGAGGAAGATCGCCATAAAGATGGGATACAAGCTCAGCGAGTACGGGATATTCAAAGGGGAGGAGAAGATAGCCGGCAGGACCGAGGAGGAGGTTTATGGGCGGCTGGGGCTCCCTTATATCGAGCCAGAGTTGCGCGAGAATACCGGGGAGATCGAGGCTGCGCAGGAGGGGAGACTTCCAGCGTTGATCGAACTCGAGGAGGTGCGGGGGGATCTCCACGTGCATACCAACTGGAGCGACGGGAGCGAACCCGTGGAGGAGGTTGTCCTGGCCGCCAGGGAGCGGGGGTATGAGTGGGTCTGCATCTCGGACCATTCCCAGAGCCTGAGGATAGCGCACGGGCTGGACGAGAGGGACCTGGAGCGGCAGTTCGATGAGATAGAGCGGGTGAAGGGGGGTATCACCGGGATCGAGGTCCTGAGGGGGATCGAGTGCGATATAAGGAAGGACGGGAGCCTCGACCTGATGGACGAGACCTTGGAGAGATGCGACATCGTCATAGGGGCCGTACATTCCCATTTCAATCTCCCCATGAGAGAGATGACCGAGAGGATGATGCGAGCGATGGAGAACCCAAATCTCGATATAATAGGGCATCCCACGGGGAGGCTCCTGGGGGAGAGGGAGGCCTACGAGCTCGATTGGGAGCGCCTCTTCGATGCCGCGGAGGACAATGGCATCGCCTTTGAGATAAACGCCTTCCCCTCCCGGTTGGACCTGGATGGAGCGCATATAAAGGCGGCCCTTGCCCATGGCCTGCAGTTCGCTATAGGGACGGACGCCCACACCAAGGACCAGATGGACTTCATGGAGCTGGGAGTTGCGACAGCGAGGCGGGGTTGGGCCGAGGGGAAGGACGTGCTGAACACCCTGGGCGCGGAGGATGTCAGGAGGAGGTTCTCGCCTTAGTCAGTGGTCTCGGAGGCCCCGAGGCGCATCTCCAGCTCCACGATCCTCCGCATGTTATCCTGCCACTCCAGGACGAGCCTCTCCAGGATCTCCCCGTCGGGTATCCCGAGGAACTCGTCCCGCAGCTCCAGGAACCTCTCCAGGGCTTCGCCGCTCAGCCTGACCTCCACCACCAGTTCTTCCATGTCACAACCTCAAGATCGTCCCGAGCCCTTCCTTACCCTCCAGGGCCGCCTCTATATTTCCGGCCACGTTGCCGGAGATGAACTCCGCCCTGACCCCTGAGCCTCCCAGGATCCTGAAGAGCTCCAGGACCTTCCCTCTTATCCCACCCGTCACGTCGGTGTTGGACGAGGCACCCAGGTACCCGAAGACCTCCTCCAAGGAGGAAGCCTCCTTTATCAGCTTGGCTCCCGGATCCTTGCGGGGGTCCCCGGTGTAGAGCCCTTCCACATCGGTGGCCTCCACGATCCTCCGCCCCCCCAGCCCCCTGGCCAGGTAGGGGGCTATCTGGTCCCCGGAGAGGATGGAGCAGCCCTGGACCCTGTCGTAGGCCGGTACCCCGAAGAGGACCGGTACCATCCCCAGCCTGAGGAAGCCCTCCAGGGCCTGGAGCGGCATGGAGACCAGGTCGTGGATTTGGATCTCGTGCTCCCGCCCCCCCACCTTGACCTTCCAGGGCCTCGTCTCCATCACCGCCATGGATGACGGCTGGGTGGGCATGGCCGGTACCCCTTCTGCCAGGAGGGCCTCCACCACCAGGCAGTTGAGCTCGTTCTGGTACTTCTGGGTCTCGGCGAAGCCGAAGGCGTGCTCCGGCGTCGAGCACCCCTTGCTTATGCCGTACCTCTTGACGATGGGGTGGCCGTAGGAACCGGCCCCGTGGACGATTATCAACGGCCCCTTCCCGGCCCGATAGCCTGCACCCACCTCCCTGGCTAGTCTCCCCAGGTTCTCCCTGTCCAGGGTGGGTTCGGCGGCCCCTTTCTTGGTGATGATGCTGCCGCCCAGCTTCAGGACTGTGAGCCTGTCCATGGGCCGTACTTGCCCTCCAGGGCTATAAATATGTCGCCAAGGGCAAGGGGCGCTGGAGAAGGCTCATACGCGCTTGAATCTCCCGATCTTCGGCTCGTATATCTCGCCCTCGCCCATGAGCTCGTTGAGCACGCCCTCCAGCTTCTCCTCCGCCAGCCCGCTCTCCTCCAGGAGGGTGACGTATTTTATGCCGTCCTTCTCCCCGAGCCTCTCCACGAGCTCCAGCACCATCTCCTTCGGGTCCCTCTCCTCCTTCCCTTCGGCTGCCTCCTCGACCACCTCCACGGTCGGCGCTTCCGCGGCCTGAGCTGGCAATGCGGAGGAGGGGGGTGCCTCCACCTGGCCCACCTTCTCCCTCAGCCTCTTCTCCTTCAAGAGGAGCTCCAGCTTTCGGACCAGCTCCCAGTTGGGGTCCCGGATCTGCCATATGGATTCCGGGGATACGTACCTCTCCCCTTCGTACTCCTTCACCTTGCCTATGACATCCACGATATCCCCGGGCTTGATACGCTCCAGGAGCTCCAGCTCTTCCCTGAAGGTCCTGACGGCTATCGTCTCCGTGGCATCGTCCAGGGTGATGGACCCGTATTTACGATCTTCGCTCACGTACCTGGAGACCACGGTACCGAGGACTCTCACCCTCGAGACATCTTCTTTGAGGATCGTGATGAGGTGGTTGGGCTCCATCCTGGAGGCCCCTCTGACGAACTCGCCGTCCACCAGGTCCCGCACCCTCAACTTCGTGGCACTTCCCCTAGCAATGGCCGCCATGCCGTCCCTCACGTGCTCTTATAGACATCGAACTTGGGCTCGAATATATGACCGTCGAGCTTGAGCTTCTCGATGGCCTTTTCGGCTTCCCTCTCTGGGATACCTTCCTTCGAGGCCCGCTCCAGGATTTCGGCCTTCTTGGCGGTGCCGTACTCCCTCTCCAGCCCCCTTATTATATCCAAGAGGTGGGTCAGCCTGTCCCGCTGGGTCTTGGTGACTCCCACCATGATGGAGTCCACATCAACCTTCCCGGTCTCTATATCCACGAAGGCCTGCTTGAGGGAGACCTTCACCAGGTTTA
Organism: Methanobacteriota archaeon; assembly: GCA_016207475.1. Taxonomy (GTDB): domain Archaea; phylum Hydrothermarchaeota; class Hydrothermarchaeia; order Hydrothermarchaeales; family JACQPM01; genus JACQPM01. Next base: position 5,572 of record JACQPM010000030.1, read on the forward strand.
TGGCCCTCTCCGCATCCTCCAGGGTCGTTCTACTGGAGAGCCGGACCCTTGACGCGGCCCTGGCTATGCGGAGGATGGCCCAGAGCTGGCGGGCGGTCAGGGGGATGGGCACGTCCTTGGCATCCTTGGCGACTGCCCTCATCTCCACGTAGAACTCCTCTATCCTCTTCTTCGCCTCTTCGTCCAGGACAGGGGTCACATTCTGGCGGGCGTAGGCTATATATTTCCTCAGGAGCTGGGGCTCGATCTCGGGGGTAACGCTCTGGGGAGAGGTCACGGTCTCCAATATATGCCTGGCCACCTCCCTCGTATCCTCCAGAGCGTCCCTCACGAAGAAGATGAGGTCGAAGCGGGAGAGGATGGTGGGGGGCAGGTTGACCTGCTCCGACATGGATTTGTAGTCGTCGAACCGTCCGTACTTTGGATTGGCGGCGGCCAGGATAGAGCATCGGGCCCTGAAGGTGGCGAGCATCCCGGCCTTGGCGATGGAGACGGTCTGCTGCTCCATTGCCTCGTGCATGGCCGATCGGTCCTCGGGCTCCATCTTGTCGAACTCGTCGATGCAGGCCATGCCCCTGTCCGCCAGGA
>JACQPM010000031.1 GCA_016207475.1 Methanobacteriota archaeon
GTGCCCATGAGCTGGAGCGCGTTCTCCCTCCCCACCTGGAGGCCCGTCTTCACTACCCAGAGGGAGACGAGGAGGCCCGTCAGGGGGTCCAGGATGGGGTAGCCCTGCCTGGTGGCCCACAGGCCAAGGATTATGCCGGCGCTCTTGTACATGTCAGAGCGGTAGTTCTCGCCGCTGGCTTTGAGGGCAGGGCTCCTTGTCGTCTTTGCTGCTGCCAGAGTATACCAGGCCATGGAAACCTTGACAACCAGATCTACGACCATCACATAGAGCGCCAGGGTCGTAGGGGTCCTTGGGCTGGAGAAGAGGCCGATGGAGTACCTGGCGAACTCTATCCCCCCGATGACCAGGAGCCCGGCGACTATGAAACCCACTATGGGTTCCACGTCCCAGTGGCCGTAGGGATGCTCCTCATCGGGGGGGCGCTTGGAGAGCTGGACACCCAGCCAGGCCAGGCCCGATATCAGGATATCGGCCAGGGAGTCTATGGCATCGGCCAAGACTGCAGTGCTCCCGGCCAGGAGCCCGCCGACGAGCTTCAGGGTCAGGAGAAAGCCGCTGCCCACCATCCCCAGGAGGGCGGCCCTCTCCCACAGGACCTCCCTCTCGCCCTTCCATGCCATGGCCTCCTCCTCCCAGAGCTGGCTTATCTACTTTGCCCTCTGCCCAGACCAATATTTATATGCTCGGGGGGCTGGAACAGCAGGCGGAGAACAGCCTCTGTTACATGAGGTCCTCCCGGAAGAAGGCCAGCCTCAGGACCTTCGAGTTCAGGGTGGGCCCTCAGCCATGAGGACCGCTAGCGGAGCGAGCGGGATCGTGAGCCTCGGCACGAGCAGCCATTCACGCCATCCCCTGAGAAAGGCTTGGCTGCGAAGTGTCGAGAAGAGCCGCCGGCGGGAATCGAACCCGTGACCTGCTGATTACGAATCAGCCGCTCTACCGACTGAGCTACGGCGGCTTGAGTGCCCTTTGCGGCCTAGGCTATTAAAATTTGTCCTTCAGAGGACCCGTATCTCGACCTGGAGCTCCCGCTGCCTCTCCCTGAGGAACTCCACCAGCCCCCGGTCCAGCTCCCTGGAGCTCTTGTCTGCCTTTATCATCAGGGTCCTGGGGCAGAGGAAGGAAGAGCGCCTTATCACCATCTCCCGGGGGCTGGCGAAGGTCAGGGCGGGGTGGCCCTCCCCCAGGATCCTGTCCTCGATGCCGTCGGCCCTGAGGCGTACCTCGATCCTCGCCCCCTCCACCCTGGCGGCGGCCTTGAACTCCTCGCTCAGGTCCGAGAGGCCCCTGTCGGCCCCTACCCCCACTATGCAGTCCGCCCTCCTCGTTATGCTGGGGTCCTTGGTGACCTCCAGGGTGTTGTAGTGCAGGGAGGTGATGTTCTCGTGGCCGTGGGCCAGGACCAGTTCCATGGGATAAATCCTTATAGCCGGATTTATAAACCTATGGCCGTGTACGAGCGGGAGAGGGAGGAGATGGTGGACCGCCTGGTGGCCTCCGGCTACCTCAAGAGCCCCAGGGTGGTGGAGGCCATGAAGAAGGTCCCGAGGCACCTCTTCGTCCCTGAGGACGTGGCTGCTTCCGCTTACTACGACTACCCCCTCCCCATAGGGGCGGGGCAGACGATATCGGCGCCCCACATGGTGGCGATGATGTGCGACGCCCTGGGGCTGGAGGAGGGGCAGAAGGTCCTGGAGGTGGGCGCCGGCTCAGGGTACCATGCCTGCGTGGTGGCGGAGGTGGTGAAGCGGGAGGTCGTGGCCATGGAGAGGATCGAGAGGCTGGCGGTCAGGGCCAGGGAGAACATCGCCAGGGCGGGGTACGGTAACATCCGCGTCATCGTGGGCGATGGGACCCGGGGCTATGCGGAGGGGGCGCCTTATGACAGGATCCTGGTAACCGCCGGGGCCCCCGACGTCCCGGAGCCCCTCATCGAGCAGCTCGTGGCGGGGGGGAGGCTCCTCATCCCGGTGGGGGAGATGTACGTCCAGCACCTCCTCCTCGTCACCAAGGGTGAGAATGGCGTTGAGAAGAGGGCCCTGGGAGGGTGCATGTTCGTCCCCCTCGTTGGGGAGCACGGCTGGTAGTCAGAGGCTCCAGGCCCTGCCGCACTTGGCACAGCACTCGGGCGGATTACCGCCCCGCAGCCCGGCCCTGAACTCCCTGTACCGGGGTCCGTCCCATATATCCTCGAACCTCTCCCTGAAGGCGTTCCCCATGACGATGGAATCGGGATCCTCAGCCGCGAAGGGGGCGATGCAGCAGGGGAGGACGTTCCCATGGGCCGTGACGTAGCTCAGGGTCCAGGGGCGCCGGCACCCCTGCCAGCCGCCCTTCGCCCGGAGGCTCTCCCCAGGCGTCGTATGGCCCGAGGCCCTGAATGTAATCCCCAGCTCCGAGGCCAGGGCTTCGCTTTTGGCTACGGCCTCTTCCTCCCGACCCATGAGGGACGCCTCCTCCAGCGCAAGGCCCTGGCCGAAGTGGACCAGGCGCTGGAGATAGACCTCGTCCACCCCTAGCTTCCCGGCCAGTTTTACCAGGGGCGGGAGCTCCCCTATATTCTCCCTCATCCCCATGAACCAGAAGGAGATCTTCGGCCTGGCGGCCTCCTTCCGTTCCTTGATCAGGGCCCCCACGTTGGCCACTACTTCCTCGAAGGCGGGTATCCCGCGGATCCTAAGGTACGTCTCGGGCGTCGCGGCGTCCAGGGAGACCCTGTACTCGTCGAGCCCCGAGGCGAGGAGTTCCCTCCTCTTGGGCCGGTCCAGCAGGGCGGCGTTGGAGTTGAAGAGGACCTCCCCGCAGCCCAGGGCCTTCAAATGGCGGACCATGGCGAAGATCCCGGGGTGGAGGAGGGGCTCCCCGATCCCGTGGAGGACGGCCCTCTCCAGCCGGAGCTGGTCTACCAGGGCCCTGAACTCCTGGAGGGCCATCTCCCGCGCCTCCTCCCCCCTACCGAAGGTCCTGGGGCAGGTCTGGCAGCGGGAGTTGCACCTGTTGGTGGGCTCGATGTAGAGGGAGGTAGGAAGTCTCATCTACGCCTCTGGAGAGAGACTTCCACTTCCATCTTTTCGGGAAGGGAGGCCACCGCCCCTCTCCCTCTCACCTTCAGGCCTGCGGTGACGACGCCCATCTCTGCGGCCTGGAAGGGGTCGAGGCCGGAGCCCAGGGCGTGGAGGAAGCCCCCGTTGAAGGCGTCCCCGGCCCCAGTCGTATCCACTACCTCCACATCCAGGGGCGGTATATGCCTCACCTCTCCCCCGTGGATCACCGTGGCCCCTTCCATCCCTTCCTTCACGGCCACCACCTCCACCAGGTCCGAGAAGTGCTCTGCCATAGCCGCCCTATTTTTGAGCCCCAGGAGGACATCCAGCTCCTCGGCGCTGGGGAGGAACACATCCACATAGCCAAGGACCTCCTCCAGCCCCGCCCTGGCCGCCTCCAGGTCCCAGAGCTTCGTCCTGAGATTCGTATCGTAGGATACCTTCACCCCTGCCTCCCGGGCTGCCTTGAACGCCTCCAAGACATACTCCCTGTTGGACCTCGAGAGGGCCTGGGTGATCCCGCTACTGTGGAGGATCCGGGCCCCAGATATGTAGCCCCTGTCCAGCTCCCGGGGGTCCAGAGTGCTTGCTGCACTCCCTTTCCGGTAGTAGGTGAACTCCCTCCCCCCGCCCTCCAGGAGGGAGATGAAGTATATGCCGTTGAAGCCCTCCACCAGGGGCGCGTGGGTTATGTCGATCCCCTCCCTCTCCCAGGAGGACAGGAGGAAGCTGGCGAAGGGGTCCCTCCCGACCCTCGTTATATACCCTGTCCTCGAACCCAGCCTTGCTGCCGCCACCAGGGTGTTGAGGGTGTCGCCGCCGTAGGCCTTGTGGAAGAGCTCCGCCTCTCCCAGCCCCCCCTCGCAGAAGAACTCCACCATGCACTCCCCGATGGATATGATATCCACTAGAGCCAGCCCCCTGCCCTCAGCCCCCTCTCCAGCTCCTCTTTCTCCTCCGGGCTCAGGTTCCCCAGCGGGGGCCTCACATGGTCCCCCTCGATCACCCCCATGAGGGCCAGGGCATGCTTTATCGCCCCTATTGAGGGGTAGCGCTTCACCAGGCCCCGCAGCCCTAGGAGCCTCTCCCGAGCCTTCTCGGCATCCGCAAGGGCTCCGTTGACGAATGCTCCGTATATCTCCACGAGGAGCCCCGGTGCGAAGTTGGAGATGGCCGAGATCGCCCCCGCAGACCCCAAGGCGAGCCCTTCGAAGACCAGGGCATCGCTCCCCATGTAAAGGGCCAAGTCTGGGAATCGTTCCCGATAGCCTTTGGCCACGTTTATATCCCCGGAGGAGTCCTTGACGCCGAGGAGGTTATCGAACCCCCCGAGCCTCTCCAGTAGCTCGTGGGTTATGGGCACCCCCGTGTACTTGGGAATGTGGTAGAGGATCACCGGGATATTGGCGGCCTCCATGATCTGAGCGTAATAATCATAGAGCCCTCCCAGGCTCAGATCCTTGAAGTAGAAAGGCGGGCAGACGAGGACCGCATCCGCGTACTCAGCGGCGTATTTGGTGAGCTCCAGGGTCTCCTTGATGCTCGACCTCCCGGTCCCTGCTATGAGCTTCATCCTATCCCTCGCCCCATCCACGGCCCTTATGACCGCCTTGCATTCCCCTATAGTCAGGGACGGGAACTCGCCGTTGGTGCCGCAGGGCACCACCCCCGCCACTCCCCGGGCCTCCTGGAACTGGGTGAGGCCCTCCACGGCTCCCATATCGACTTCGAGGGCCTTAGTGAAGGGCGTCACGGTGGCGGTGAAGATCCCCCTCATACCTCTCCACCTGGGGGCCCAGGCATAAATTATTTGCCCTCCCTGGCACAATTTATATGAACCGCCCGCCTCTTAGGCTATGGAGCCATGAAGATATCCATCGTCCTGCCCTGCCTGAACGAGGAGAAGACCGTCGGGGCCTGCGTGGAGGCGGCCCTCGGTGCAGTCGCAAAGCTCGGGGTGGAGGGGGAGGTGATCGTCGTCGACAACGGGTCCAGCGACCGCTCCGCCGAGATCGCCAGGGGGCTAGGGGCCAAGGTCGTCCAAGAACCCCGGATGGGTTATGGGAACGCCTACCTCCGGGGCCTGGGAGAGGCTACGGGGGATTATATCGTGATAGCCGATGCCGATGGGACATATCCCCTGGAGATGATCCCCCGGTTCGTCGAACCGCTGATGCTGGGGGATGCGGACTTCGTCATGGGGACCAGGCTGAAGGGCAAGATACTACCCGGCGCCATGCCTCTCAGCCACAGGTATATAGGAAATCCGCTCCTCTCCTGGGTCCTCAACCTCCTCTTCCGCGCAGGCGTCTCGGACGCCCACTGCGGGATGAGGGCCTTCACCAGCGGAGCCTTGGCCAAGCTCCGCCTCAGGACCCCCGGCATGGAGTTCGCCTCCGAGATGGTCATCGAGGCCGCCAGGAAGGGGCTGAGGATAGCGGAGATACCGATCGAGTACAGACCGAGGGCCGGCGGGAGGCCGAAGATGAGCTCCCTCACCGACGGTTGGAGGCACCTCAGGTTCATGCTCCTCTACAGCCCTACCGTCCTCTTCATCCTCCCCGGCGCCGTCCTATCGGCCCTGGGGTTCGGGATCATAGCCCTCCTCTTGAAGGGGCCCGTAACGGTGGGTAACATGACCTTCGATATCCACCCCATGATCTTCGGCAACCTCCTGGTGATCCTGGGCTTCCAGGCCATGGCCCTGGGCGTCTATACCAAGGTCTACGCGGTCATAAACGGCGTCGTCGAGGAGGACAGGTTCACGAGGCTCTTCCTGAAGTACAACTCCCTGGAGTACGAGCTCCTCCTTGGCTTCGCCCTCTTCCTGATCGGGGCCTTCATAGACCTGAGCATCATCGCCAAGTGGATAGGGAGCGGCTTCGGGGAGCTCCTGGAGCTCAGGAACGCTATCCTGGGTTCTGCGCTGGTGGTCATAGGGATCCAGGTCATCTTCCTCGCCCTCTTCATGAGCATCCTCCTCTTAGAGAGGGAGAACGGTAAAGTATGAGGATCGGGATCGTCTCCGACGTCTTCTACCCGTACCTCCTGGGGGGCGCGGAGCGCAGGTA
>JACQPM010000035.1 GCA_016207475.1 Methanobacteriota archaeon
CCGTTGAGGAGCACCGTCCTGTCCTTCATCCCCTCCAGGGAGGCGAAGGACGTGTGCTTGGCGCCGTAGGTCAGCTTGTCGTAGACCTCGTCAGAGATGACCAGGAGGTCGTGCTCCTCCACCACCTCGGCCACGCCCTCCATGTCCTTGCGATTCATGATCGCACCCGTGGGGTTGTTGGGGTAGCTCAGGACTAGGGCCTTGGTCTTGGGGGTTATCATCTCCTCCAGCTCCTCTGGGATGACCTTGAACCCCCCCTCCCTCCGCGTCGGGAGAGGGAGGGGCCTCCCGCCGGCGAAGGTGACGCAGGGCTTGTAGGCCACGTAGGACGGCTCTGGTACTACCACCTCGTCCCCAGAGTCTACGATGGCCCTCACCGCCAGGTCGAAGGCCTCGCTCACGCCCACCGTCACCAGGAGCTCGCCCTTGGGGTCGTAGACCAAGCCGTAGTCTCTCTCCAGCGCTCCGGAGAGCGCCTCCCGCAGCTCCAGGAGGCCGTAGTTGGAGGTGTACATGGTGTACCCCTTCTCCAGGGAGTAGATGCACGCTTCCCGGATATGCCAGGGGGTGACGAAGTCCGGCTCCCCCACGCCCAGGGAGATGACGTCCTCCACCCCTATCACCAGCTCGAAGAACTTCCTTATCCCCGACGGCGGCACGTTCTTGGCCCTGGAGGAGATCTTCCCTTTCATACAGCACCTTAGGTTGACTCCGGAGATATAAATCCGCCTATCTTCAATCCCCGGCGTAGGCCGCCAGGTCGATGGCCGCGAACTCGAAGCCCTCCCTCCTGGTGATCTCGTAGATCCTCTCCCGGGCCTTGAGGGCCCTGGCCATCTCGGCCTCCAGGAACTGGAGCCTCAGGAGGGAGTCGTGGGCCCTCGCCCTCACCAGGGAGAAGCCCAGCCCCTTTATCCCCTGCTCCACCCGCCCCAGCCTCTCGATGGCCTCCCTCCTGATCCAGGTGTATGTCGGTATGCGGGTGGCCAGGCAGCTCTCGGGAGGCTTCGCCTCCAGCCCCATGGCCCTGGAGAACTCTACTATATCCCCCTTCGTCGCCTCGGCCTCGAAGAGGGGCATGAATATCCCTTCCTCCTGGAGGGCTATGACCCCCGCCATGTAGTCCGAGAGGTCCGAGAGGTTGGAGGCGTCCATGACGTGCTCGTACCCGTTCTCAGCCTGGAACCTTCGCAGGGCCCCGATGATCTCCTTCTTGCAGAAGTAGCAGCGCTCGGGGGTGTTCTCCATGAAGGTCTTGTCCTGGAGGATCTCTACCCGCACCACCTGGTGGGGTATCCCCAGGCGGGAGGCCAGGGCCTTTATCTCTTCCAGGTCCGGGAGCATGCCGTGGTCCACGGTGACGGCCATGAACCTCTTCCCGAGCCCTTTCAGGTAGAGGGCCAGGAAGGTGGAGTCCAGCCCCCCCGAGAAGCCGAGGACTATCCCGTCCTTCTCCCTGAGAAGCTCCTCCAGCCGCTCGAGCTTCGACATGGTGTTAATCAGGACCGCAAAAGATAAAAGGGTTACGATGGAGGTTAGGACGGTGATGGAATGAAGCCGCCCTTCGATCCCAAGACCATAAAGCCTGGTGAGTTCTCATACCTGACCAAGAGGAATCTGACGGACAGCGCTGGGGCAGAGAAAGGGGAGATCTTCCTCTGGAAGAGGAGAGGGGAGGAGGAGTCCCACTTCGTCCTCCAGTGCCCCCACTGCGGGAAGGAGCAGGACGGGTCCATAACCCTCCTCAAGCGCCCCTACCGGATCCGCTGCACCCACTGCCAGCGGTCCATAACCCTCCCGAAGCTCATGGAGGAGGCCAAGAAGAAGAGAGGCGATTCCGAATGACGGAGACCGTCGAGAAGGGGGATACGGTCAGGGTGCACTACATAGGCTCCTTCAAGGGGGGCAAGGTCTTCGACACGTCCTACGAGGAGAAAGCCAAGAAAGCGGGGGTCTACCAGCGGTCCAGGGATTACAGGCCCCTCCCGGTGGTGGCCGGGGCAGGGCAGGTGATAAAGGGCTTCGACGAGGCCCTCTTGGGCCTGAGGGTGAACGAGGAGAAGGAGGTGGAGATACCCCCAGAGAAGGGCTACGGCACCTCCGGGAGGCACCCCCTGGCAGGGAAGACGCTGGTCTTCAAGATAAAGGTCGTGGAGATAAAGAAGAAGTGAGGCTCCTTCTCATCCTCCTCCTGACGGCGGGCTGCCTGGGATTCCAGGGGGAGAGGCCGGCGGCCCAAGTGGTCGGGGATGGGGATACCGTATCACTCAATTACATCGCCAGGGTGGCCGACAGCGGCCTCCTCTTCGACACCTCCTACGAGGCCCTGGCTAAGGACCCGGCGGTGCCCAAGGTCGCCTGGTTCAAGGTCGGGGAGGGCTACGGTCCTCTCACCGTCCAGGTCGGTTCCGGGAGCGACCCGCCCCTGGAGAGGGGCATCCTGGGGCTGGAGGTGGGGGAGGAGAGGAACATCACGGTGGCGCCTGATGAGGCCTTCGGGCTGCGGAACGAGTCCCTGGTACGGACGCTGCCCAGGATCTCCGCCGTCCCCAGGGTGGAAGAGATGGACCTAGCCACCTTCAGGACCCTCTTCGGACTTGAGCCAGCCAACGGGACGGCCAGGCTCTACGAGTGGGAGACCAGGGTGGCCGTGGAAGGTGGGAGGGTCCTCCTGGAGCACCTGCCTCCCGACCGGTACGAGCGGGCGGTGCCCAACGGCGTGATCAGGATTCGGACCAACGAGACCCATCTCCTCCTGGAGTTCGTGCCGGTCGTCGCCAGCCCCGTCAGGACCAGGGGCGGGATCTACATAACCATCACGGAGTACAACGAGACCTCCATGGTGGTAGACTACAACCACCCCCTGGCTGGAAAGGCCCTGGTCTACACCGTGAGGGTGGAGGGGAGCGAGAAGGAGAGCAAAAAGGGTTAAGTATCCTGAGGGAGAATCTCTGCTGGCGGGGGTGGCCGAGCTGGCCTAAGGCGCGGGACTCAAGATCCCGTGGGTCAGTCCCTTCGAGGGTTCGAATCCCTTCCCCCGCATTCCAGTCCTTTTTATGTAAAAAGTCCTGGGGCCCAAAAACCCGCATTCTCCCTTCGGTCGGATGCTCCTAGGGCCGTTCGGAGTGCTCCGTCTATTTCAGGGGCCGGAGATGGTGAAGTATACGACCTGGGTGCTGTTCATGTTGCCCACCGAGTCGTTGGCGAAGATGCGCACGTTGTGGGGACCGTTGGCTAGGCTCGTTAGGAGATAGTTCCAGTTGCCGCTGGAGTTGGTGAGGGAGTAGTTGGTGGCACCGTCGAGCTGGGCCGTGACGTTGCTGCCCAAGTACTCGTTGAGGGTAACGTTCACCCAGACGCTCGAGTTAGTGTAGCTGGTGTTGGCAGGGCTCAGGATGGTGACGAGGGGCGGGGTCGTGTCGACGGTGAAATACGCTGTGGCGGTGCTCTGGCTGCCGGAGGTGCCGTTGGCCGTGACGACGATATTATTGGCACCTTCTGTGGCGGTGACTGTGATGTTAGGCGTGAATGAGACGTTGGCGGCTCCGTTGAGGGAGTACTGCCAGACGGAGATGGCCTCATTGGCAGAGACGTTGAGAGAGATGTTGGTGGTGGCGTAGGATGTATTCTGGGGCGATGCGATGTAGAGGACCGGCGGTGCAGTGGTGTTGACACGGAAGAAGCGCGTAGCGCTCATCCCGGTGTTGCCGGTGGCATCCGAGACGTTGACGAACCAGGTGTGGAGGCCGTCGGTGATCCCGGCGACCGTGGTGACATTGAAGGTGGCGTTGGCTATGGTGCCCGAGAAGTTGGCTACTCCGTCGAGGTAGAAGGTGAAGTTGAGGGTCGTGTTCGGGTTGCCGTCGGTGGCGGTGAAGTTGAAGGTGACGGTGCTGACCGAGAAGTCGGAGTCGTTGGCAGGGGAGACGAGGGTGACGACAGGTGGTGTCGTGTCAACAGTCACGTTAACGCGGAAGAAGCGGGTCTCGCTGGCGCCGGTGTTGTTGGTGAAGTCGGAGACATTGACGGACCAGCTGTGGAGGCCGGTCGGGATGCCTGCGAGGGTGATGGCGTTGAGGGCGTTGTGCTGGATGGTGCCCGAGAAGGTGGCGGCGCCGTCCAAGTAGAAGGTGAAGTTGAGGGTCGTGTTCAGGCTGTTGTCGAGGGCTGTGATGGTGAAGGTGACGTTGGCGGTGGAGAAGTTGGAGTCGTTGGCCGGGTCCATGAGAACGACGGCGGGGGCGGTGGTGTCGACGCGGAAGGTGTGGACCCCGCTGGTCCCGTTCTGGAGGCCGTCGCCGGCCGAGACAGACCAGGTGTGGAGGCCGGCAGGTATGGCGAGGGTGGTGACGTTGAAGGTCCCGTTAGCTATGGTGCCGGTGAAGTTGGCGGCGCCGTCCAGGAAAAGGGTGAATGCCAGGCTGGCGGCCCTGCCCCCGGTGACCGTGAAGTTGAAGGTGACGACCCTGGAGTGGTTGGAGCTGTTGGCCGGGGCGATGAGGACGACTGCGGGCGGGGCAGCAGTGACTGCTGGCGGCGGGGTGGTAGAAGGCGGCGGGGTGGTAGTCCTGACGTAGGTAGGCGGGGTGGTGGTTGGGGCTGGGGTGGTGGTAGGCGGCTGGGTGGGCAGAGAGACATTAAGCTCCGGCGTCCTGTTTCCCTCCATCTGGAGGGAGGAGATAAATCCGCCCAGGACGACGCCAAAGACGGTCCCCACCACCAGGAGGACCAAGGTGAGGAGGATGGCGTACCACCCAGTCTTCATCAATTGTGGGTAAAAAGGAGTAGCTATAAAAAGCCTTTGGTCCTCGATATAGGAGGACCTTTCACCCCAAGAACCGCCGCTTGGCCTCTAATCATGCTGCTTCTGACTCTCTATCACATCTTCCAATGATGCATCGGTACCAATAACGGCAAGATATTTAATCCTGAACTCTTACATCTAAAGAGTGGTTTATGCCCCCTACGTCCAAAGGAGTTGCGCCTTATCTTTTCCTGTTGATTATCCTGATCGTAACAGGCGTCTTGATACTATTTTTCCGTGCGCCCGGGGAGATCAAACTCTATTCGGCAGTATTCGGTCCGAGCGGTGGCAGCCTTGCCTGCGATGGGGGGCGGGCCCTTATAACCATGCCCGGGGGGGTCTTGACGGCCAATACTGCCATCACCTGCGAGACCGTATCTGTGTCTGATCTCCCAAAGTCTCTTCAAAAATTGGTCCCGGTAGGGGTGCTTTACCGCCTTGGCCCTGAGGAGATGGCCTTTCAAGGACTGGTGGAGGTAAGGCTGGCCTTGGATAGTTCTCTTTATAGCGTGGGGCCAGATAGGATAGTGATCACGCCGCCGCTCTTGTATACAGTTGGCAGGGATGGTCAGCCAGAACTATTGCAAGGCCTATCAATGGTGGCGAGTCCCAGCGAGGCTTATATCCAGGGGAGCCTCACCCGCCTTGGTCCGGTAGTTAAACGACTAGGTACCGTTAGATTTGAATTGATGCCTGGAGAGGTTAGTCTTCCTCCCGGCCTTTTATTCAACACCACTTTCAAGATTCGGAACCTCCCTCGTGAGGAGTTGGAGCAGGGGCAACAGCCAAGCGACATAAAGCTTGCAAAGTTAAGGGTTTCTGCTTCTGAGGATGTGGCGGCGGAGGATCATGAAGAGTGGTTTAACCTCTCTTCCGGTGAGACTCGCATTGAAACCTTTACCATTTTCTGCAGAGAAGAAGGGAAAGGTAGCTATGCCGGCGATCTTCACTATCGCATTTCACCGGTAGATAATCCCGATCTCGAGATAATAGCATACCTATCGATATCGGGGGAAGTTAGATGCGTTGGGAAATGAAAAGGCGGGGGTGAAGAGCGATGCGAGCGACCTGGCACGGCCACGCCTGCTTCGAGATCGCGGGCGAGAAGCGGATCCTCATTGACCCTTTCCTGAGGGGGAACCCCACTGCGGATATCGGCCCCGGTGATGTCCATCCGGACATCCTCCTCATCACCCACGGCCATGAGGACCACCTGGGGGACGCGGTGGAGATCGCCAGGAGGGCGAAGCCCAAGGTCGCCTGCATCCACGAGATCTCGGTCTACCTGGGGGAGGAGGGGATCGAGGCGGAGGGGATGAACTTCTACGGCACCCTCGACCTGGGGGGCGTCCTGGTGACGATGGTCCCTGCCTGGCACTCCAGCAGCCACGCGGGGCGGTACATGGGGACCGCCGCCGGCTTCGTCATCGAGATGGACGGGCGGAGGATATACCACGCCGGAGACACGGGCCTCTTCAGCGATATGAAGCTCATAGGGGAGCTCTTCAAGCCGGACCTCTTCCTGGTCCCCATCGGGGACCGCTACACCCTCAGCCCGGCCCTGGCTGCGAGGGCCGTGGAGCTGGTCTCCCCCCGCGTGGCGATCCCCATGCACTTCGGGACGTTCCCGGTCCTCGTGAAGGAGGCGACGGAGTTCCGGGAGCTGGTAGAGGCTAAAGGGAAGACGAAAGCCGTCATTCTCCGGCCTGGGGAGAGCTACGAGCTCTGAGCCGCTATTTTCCCCGCTTAACCCTCTTCTCCAGGAAGGCGAGGGTCTTTCCCCAGGCATCCCTGGTCTCCTCCGGGGCATAGCCCCCGCCGGTAGGGTTTGCGAAGGCGTGGCCCACCCCCGGGTAGACGTAGACCTCGTTCTCGACCCCGGCCGCATCGAGGGATGCCCTGAACTCCTCCACGGTGGCTATGGGTATCGATCTATCCTGGTCGCCGAAGATCCCGAGGACGGGCCCCTTCATCGCAGAGAGCTTCCCAGGGTCGGTCTCTAGCCGCCCGTAGTAGATGACAGTCGCCGCCAGGTCCTCCCCGCTGAGGGCCAGCTGCAGGCTCCAGCCGCCCCCGAAGCACCAGCCCAGGGAGGCGATGGAATCCTTTGCGACGTTCTCCCTGGACCTGAGGAAGCCGACGGCGCTCTTGAGGTTCCTCAGGGCCTCCGCGGAGTTGTTACTCACCTCAGAGGAGAGCTCCCGGGCCTCCCCAGGGTTGGTGGCCACCCGATCGCCGTAGAGGTCAACGGCCAGTACCACGTATCCCTCCCTTGAGAGCTGGTCCGCCATGTCACGGATATTGTCGTTCAGCCCCCACCATTCGTGGATCATGACCACGCCAGGATACTTACCTGGCTGCCCGGGCTCGGCCAAGTAGCCGGTGTAGCCGTCTCCATAGAGAACATTGCCCCTTGCTTCCTCCGGCGGCTGGGACTGGCCGAGGCATGCGGAGAGGAGCAGGACGAGGAGTACCGCCACGATCCTCATGATAATTATAATAGGCCTGGAAGCTCTTAATCCTTTCTGGGCTTTAGAGTCTTGGCGAAGCCGTCTCCTCTGTGAGCTCCATGAGCCTCCGCCATATCTTCTCACGGTGCCTGGGCGGGACCTTCAGGAAGTCGGTCACGGAGACGATCCCCACCAGCCTGCCGCCCTCCATGACCGGGAGCCTCTTCACCTTCTTCTCCCTCATGACCCTGGAGACCTCCACGATATCTGCCCCGGAGTCTGTGCATATCGGTGGGGAGGCCATGATCTCACCCAGGGTGAGGGTCGCGGGGTCCTTGGACTCCAGGAAGACCTTTATTATATCCTGGCGGGTCACCATCCCCAGGACCTGGCCCCCTTCGGCCACCACTATGCAGCCCACGTCCTTCTCGCATGTCTTCCTGGCGGCTTCCGGCACCGATGTACCCGGAGGGAGGGTGAAGACGTTCCTGCTCATAAGGCTAGAGACCATGACAGGTGTGGGCACCTCCGAGATCTCCAATCTGAGGCCAGACTTCCTGAGGGCCTCGATCAGTTCCGTCTCGGCGGATGATACGAAGACGGTCAGAAGGCCCCGGGCCGCCTTGGCTATGCCCTCCGCCTCCTCCTCGATCCTCTCAGCCTCCACCGCCTCGACCTTGGACTGGACTTTGTATCTCCTACCGAGCTCTTCCATGCGGTAGACATTCTCGGCTGTTTGGGGGGTAGACTTCAGGGAGTAGAGGATGAATACTACTCTCATCTCCCCGTAGGCGAACTTGCCAGAGATGGCCTGGAGGACCCTCCGGGCAATGACGACGCCCTCCTCCATAGCCGCGTCGTTGCAGAGGATCCCTATAGAGTCCACATCACTCGCCCATCGTCTTAGTTATCCTGATCCCTTATTAATTCTAGGTTTACATCCATGCCAAATACTCCTCCACCATCGCCTTCAGACTTCTCCACCAGGTCCTTCTTCTCCTTCCACTCCTTTATGAGCTCCTTGCTCGTCCCCAGCTCCCGCTCCCACTCATCGACCTGGTCCTTATCATGGGTTGAGGTCCAGGAAGTCGGGCGCCCTCTCGGGCAGCCTGTACTTTATGATCCAGTACCACCGGCTGTACTCGAGCATCATCTGACCCTCACGGAGAAGTTGAGCCTCTGGACCCCGGCCGCCGACCGGACCTCGAGGAGGACGTCCCCATCCCCGGCCTTCCAGGCGTAGACGAACCAGAAGATGTGGCGCTCCTCCCGG
This sequence comes from Methanobacteriota archaeon, assembly GCA_016207475.1. Classification (GTDB taxonomy): domain Archaea; phylum Hydrothermarchaeota; class Hydrothermarchaeia; order Hydrothermarchaeales; family JACQPM01; genus JACQPM01. Next base: position 8,528 of record JACQPM010000035.1, read on the forward strand.
GGGCCCAGGCGGGGGATCACCTGGGTGTGGGGGGCATCCTTCTGGTCGTAAGCCACGGTGACGGGCCTCAGGTTGTCGCTGGTGAAGGAGATCTCGGCAGTTACGTTCTCCAGGGTGGTATCCCCCATGTTCCTGATGCGATACTCCGCCCGGAAGTGGGCCCCCTGGAGGAGGTAGGTGAGGTTCGAGAAAGCCCTGAGGCGCTCCACGAGGAGGGGCCCTGCCCTGGGCATCTCCGAGGCTGGAGCCCCCGGAGGTGGGGTAGGGGTGGGCGCGGCCGTGAAGGATGGCCGCGCAGTGGGGGATGGAAGAGGGGGCACGGTGGAGGGGCCTTCCACAGGTTGGGACGTGGTAGGGGGAACAGACTGGGAGAGGGGACTCTCCTGTGGTGTAGAAGAGAGACAACCCGCCCCTATGAGGATGACGAGGGTCCAGAAGAGTACCCGATGCTCCATGATCCCCTCCCTAGATGGCTGAGAGAAGATTAACGAGGAGAGGGATAATGCGAGGGGGTCAGAGCTTCAGGAGTTCCTTCCCCTTCTCGATGGCTATGCCGCAGGGCATGGGCAGCTTGGAGGCTGCCCTCGTGAGGGAATCTCGTCCCGACTGGTAGTGGGGCAGGTTCACGCGTATGGTCATGACCTTCTGCCCCTTCCGCACCACGGCGCCCAGGCCCACCGCCTTACCGAAGGACCGGCGCATCCCGTCAGAGACCCTATCGGCCCCGGCCCCTGTCGCCTGTTTGTTCTCCCTCAGGACGTTGTGGGGATATACGCGGAACTTGAGGTAGTAGCCTGTCTTCCCGGTCATCTTGAGGAGGTGCCTGTTGGCAGCGACCCTGGATGCTTCGAGGGCGTTGTGGGTGATCTGGGAAGGCTCCTTGGCGCAGAGGGACATCTCCAGGTCGAACTTGTCTGTTGCCACCAGTTCCCCCATGTCGAAGATGGTGATCTTGGAGCCTGGGGTCCCCTTCATGTACTCCTTCCGGGTGTAGGCCCTGTTCTTTGGGACCCTGTAGATTCTTCCGGGCTTGATGGCCATAGTTCACCGAGGGCTTCCTCTCGATCCGGGGCGTATATAAATCTAACGCTGTGAACGCAGGGCCTCTGCCCAGACCTCGTCCGCGATCTGGACCAGCTCAGGGTAAGGGATGAGGCGATCGGTCCATAGCTTTTCGAAGATCTCCTTGGATACCTGGATGGGGAGGCCGTAGTCGATCTTCAGGAAGTACTGGAAATAGGCGAAGCGCCTGTCCCGGGAGATCCCCTCTCCCCTCAGCCTGGCGTCCAGGTTGACGTTCCAGAGCTCGCAGAGGAGGCGGGAGAGGGGGGTCTCCCTGTCTGTGACCTTCCGCACGACCTCTATTGCAAGGGTATCGTAAGCCATGTCGTACATGAAGGCCGGGTTGAGCTCGTCGGAGATGTGCATCAGCTCGTGCCTTATCTCGTTCTCCTGGGCCGAGGCCGGATCGAAGTGGTAGACGATGCAGTTGCCACCTATACCTCCCCGCAACTCCACGCTGCTCATCCCGCACCCGACTATCAGGGTCTTGCCCACCTTGCCATCGATGCCCACCTCCAGCGCGATACGCGCCACCTTGGACCTGAGCTCCTCCCGATCCAGGGCGAGCTTCATGTCCCTGGCGAGCTTCTCCAGGCTGGCGTGTATCTCCACCTCCATGGCCCCCCTAAAGACCCCCGAGGATAAAAACTTTAACCCTTGGCCCTTGCCCTCTCCTGTATAAGAGTTTTCAACTCCCGCAGCCCCTCCCTGGTCTTGGCTGAGAAGGGGACGATGACGGCCCTCCAGCCCTGCCAAGGGGGCGCCAGGCCGAGGTACGTGCAGATGGCATCCAGGATCTCGTCCCTGGCGCCCCCTGGGATCTTGTCGATTTTGTTCGCCACCACTATGGGGTTGAGGCCGAGCTCGTTCAGGAAGTGATAGAGCTCCACCTCCACAGGTATCTGGCCCCGGGCCTCCCAGCGCAGGGCGATCTCCACGAAGTCCCTGGCGTCCACCACCTCCACGGCGAAGGCTATGTCGCGCCCCTCCTCCAGCCTCCTGACGATGTAGTCCTTCACCGCCTCCTGCTCCTCCCGCCCCATGAAGCCGAAGCCCGGCAGGTCCAGGATCGTGTAGCGGCCGTGGGGGACCAGGTTGGGCCTCACGGTCGTCCCTGGCTTCTTCCCGACCCTGACCTTCACCCCCGTCAGGGCCCTTATGGTGGATGATTTCCCAACGTTCGACCGCCCCACGAAGGCGATCTTGTCCCTCTCCATGGGGCTACCTTCTCCGGGCGAGCTCCCTCTTGGTGTACTCCACCAGCCCCCCCGACTCCATCAGCGCGAGGAGGAACTTCGGGAGGGGCTTGAAGGCGTGCTCCCTGCCGGTGGCCAGTTCCTTGATACTCCCCTTGGCGAAGTCCACCTCCAGAAGGTCTCCGTCCCTGGCCTCCACCCTCGCCTCGATGACCGGGAGGCCTATGTTGACGGCGTTCCTGAAGAAGATCCTGGCGAAGGACCTGGCGATGACGCAGGATATCCCGGCGCCCATGAGGGCCCTGGGGGCGTGCTCCCGGCTGGAGCCGCACCCGAAGTTCTCCTCGGCCACTATGATATCCCCCGCCTTCACCTCCCTGGCGAGATCGGGCCTCACCTTCTCGAAGACGTGCCTCGCCAGCTCCTTCGGGTCCCCCGTGACCAGGTACTCCGCCGGTATGACCTGGTCCGTGTCCACGTTGGGCCCGAAGCGCCAGACGCGCCCCTTTATCCTCCGCTCCATGGAGGTGAATCGGCGCGGGGGTAGAAATAGATTTTGGGCCCATGAATAACTTAATATAGTACGCCTGGGCAAGGGGGGAAAATTCTGGTGATGGGATGGAAGCGGGGCTCCTCTTGGTACCGGCAGGGCTCTATCTCCTGGGGGCCCTATCGACCCTCCTGGGCAAGCGTTTTCAACGCATCCCCTTTATCCTCGCAGCCTCGGCCGGGGGGGTCGGCATGGCCGTCGCCCTCTACGCCCTGGCAAGGGGGATGGGGCTCGAGCTCCACCTCGGGAGCGCCATCCCCTTCGTGGGCCTCGATCTCCTCGTGGACCCCCTCTCGGCCTTCTTCCTCCTCGTCATCTCCCTCCTCTCCCTGGCCGTCTCCGTGTACTCCCTGGACTACTCGAAGGACACCCTCGCAGGGCTCCTCCACAACCTCTTCCTCCTCTCCATGGTCCTCCTGGTGGCCGCCAACACCGCCTTCCTCTTCCTCGTCCTCTGGGAGGCCATGTCCCTGGTCTCCTACTTCCTGGTGGTCCATGACCACGAGAACAGGGAGGCTAGGGAGGCGGGCTTCCTCTATATATTCATGGCCCACCTCGGCACCGCCCTCATAACCCTCTCCTTCCTCGTCTTCTACAAGTACTCCGGCTCCTTCTCCTTCGATGCCTTCAGGACCGCCGGCCCCCAGATGTCGGCCCTCTACAGGGACGCGGCCTTCCTCCTGGCCCTCGTGGGCTTCGGGGTCAAGGCCGGCATAGTGCCGCTCCACGTCTGGCTCCCCCATGCCCATCCGGCAGCGCCGTCCAGCGCATCGGCGCTGATGTCCGGGGTGATGATAAAGACCGCCGTCTACGGCTTCCTGCGGGTCGCCCTGGACTTCCTGGGCCCGGGGCCCATCTGGTGGGGGCTCCTCGTCCTGGCCGTGGCCTCAGCCACAGCCCTCCTTGGAGTCATGTACGCCCTGGTGGAGCAGGACATAAAGCGCCTCCTGGCCTACAGCAGCGTGGAGAACGTGGGCATAATCCTCATGGGGGTAGGGGTCGGGATGGTCTTCGCCGCCTCGGGGGATAGAAGCCTCGCTGCGCTGGGTCTCCTGGCCGGGCTCTATCACCTCATCAGCCACGCCGCTTTCAAGGGGCTCCTCTTCCTGTGCGCCGGTTCCGTCGTCCACTCGACCCGCACCAAGAATATCGAGGAGCTCGGTGGCCTGATCAAAAAGATGCCCTACACCTCCCTCTTCTTCCTGGTAGGAGCGATAGCAATATCGGCGTTGCCGCCGCTCAACGGCTTCGTCAGCGAGTGGCTCACCTTCCAGGCCCTCCTCCCGGCCCTCGGCCTCGGGGGGGCGGCCGGGATAGGGGCCGTTCTGGTCGGCGCCATATTGGCGCTCTCGGCCGGCCTGGCGGCGGCCTGCTTCGTCAAGGCCTTCGGGATAACCTTCCTGGCCCTCCCCAGGTCCGACCATGCCGAGAGGGCGGAAGAGGCGCCTCTATGGATGCTCTCCGGGATGGGCCTCCTGGCCCTGGCCTGCCTCCTGTTGGGGGTCCTGGCCCCCTTCCTCCTCCCTCTCCTGGCACCCGTCACTGGGAGCCTGGTAGGAGATGCAGTATCCATCCAGGGCCCTGGAATAGTCCTGGGTTACGGCTCCCTCTCCACCCCGGCCATGGGGGGGCTCATCCTCCTCCTCTTCCCCCTGCCCGTCCTCATCGCCATGGCCTACGGCATGGGCAGGGCCAGGGTCTCTGAGACCTGGGGCTGCGGCCTCAGGGCCCTCACCTCCAGGATGGAGTACACGCCTACGGCCTTCTCAAGCCCTATCAGGACCGTCTTTGCTACAG
>JACQPM010000032.1 GCA_016207475.1 Methanobacteriota archaeon
GTATTCCCAAAAGGGCTTGTAGATTTTATTGTTACGGAGCGAAAAAAACCGAAGCCATGATAGAAATGCTAAATTGGATCGCCGTTCCAATTCACAACTCGGACTATTTCTTGCGCTGGATTCGAAGAAAGCCTACCGGGGACTAAGCCCTCTACACTCCCCGCGTCTGCAGCAGCTCCTCGGCCTTGAGGGTCTTTATGTCGATGCCGCGCATCGCCTCGCCGATGCCCTTCGAGACCTCAGCCAGCCGCTTGGGGTCGTTGTAGTGGGTCGTGGCCTCCACGATAGCTTTCGCTCTCTCTGCCGGGTTCTCGGACTTGAAGATCCCGGAGCCGACGAAGATCCCCTCGGCCCCCAGCTGCATCATCAGCGCGGCGTCGGCCGGGGTGGCTATGCCGCCGGCGGCGAAGTTGACCACAGGCAGCCTGCCGAGCCTGGCGGTCTCCACCACCAGGTCGTATGGCGCAGCCAGGGCCTTGGCCTCGGCCGAGAACTCCTCCTCGCCGAGGGTCTGGAGCCTCTTTATGGCGCTGGTGACGGACCTCATGTGGCGGACCGCTTCCACGACATTCCCGGAGCCGGCCTCCCCCTTGGTCCGGATCATGGCCGCCCCCTCGCCTATCCTCCTCAGGGCCTCTCCCAGGTCCCGGGCCCCGCAGACGAAGGGGACCTTGAACCCCCTCTTGTCTATGTGGTTGGCCTCGTCCGCCGGGGTCAGGACCTCGGACTCGTCTATGAAGTCCACGCCCATGGCCTCCAGGATCTGGGCCTCGACGAAGTGCCCTATCCTCACCTTGGCCATGACCGGGATCGTCACGGCATCCATGATCTCCTCGATCCGCTTGGGGTCCGCCATCCTGGCGACCCCGCCGGCTGCCCTTATGTCCGCAGGGACCCGCTCCAGGGCCATGACTGCTACCGCGCCGGCCCCCTCGGCTATGACGGCCTGCTCGGCGGTGGTGACGTCCATGATGGCTCCGCCCTTGAGCATCTGGGCCAATCCCCTCTTCAGCTTCTCGGTCCCTTTCTCTTCCATCCCTAAACCCTATCTCCCTTGATGTATTTTAATATATCTCTCTTCTTCTCTGAGGCCCCCTCGGCCGCTCTGTCGATGCCCTCTCGCATGAGCTCCGCGGCCTCGGGAGCCTTCTCCCCCACGACCTTCTTCACCTTCGTATAAGGTGACTCGCGGAAGAGCGGGCGAAAGCCCTTCTCCTCGCCACCCTCTATAATCCTGGCGCCCTTGCCCTCTTCCACGTACCCCACCTCATGGACCCCAGTCACCTTCTCCAGGGCACCCTTAACCTCGTCCGCATCTCCCTCGGGCAGGATGAGCATCAGGGAGTCGGTGGATATGCCCAGGGGGTCGATGTTGAGGGCCCTGAGCATCTCCAGGACCCGGGGATCGACGGCCTTTTCAAGGGCCTCGCCGTGGAAGACGAGCCTCTTCCCGGCAGTGGAGGAGATCTCCTCGGCGTCCCCCCTCAGCCCCCCGTTGGTGACGTCGGCCATGGCGTGGAGGCGGTCCAGGAGCCTGCCTTCCGCCAGAGCGTTGCAGGCTTTCATGAAGTCCACGTTCAGCGTCCTCCGGACTACCTCATACCAGGCGTTGTATATCGCTATGGTGGTGATGGTCCCGCCGCCAGAGCCCTCCGTGAGGAGGATGATATCGCCGGCCTCGGCACCCCTCCTCGCCTTCGGCGCCGAGTCCGAGACGCCCACGGCGCCGACGGCGGCCACCAGCCTCTCTCCCAGGACCATGTCCCCGCCTATCCGGAGGGTGGAACCGGAAACGAGGGGCGTGGAGGTCAGCTCCCCCACGGCAGCCACCCCGGCTGTGAAGTCGAAGAGCTTCCCCACGTCCCCGTCGTCGGCCAGGTGGAGGTCGCTGAGCATGGCCACGGGCCTGGAGCCCATCACGTAGACGTCCCTGAGGGTAGCGCGGGCGGCGTGGAAGCCGGCCAGGAACGGGAACTCGCTCAGCCTGGAGTGCATCCCGTCCACGGCAAGAGTGATGTACCTGCCGTTCCCTGCCACCACCCCAGCATCGTCCTGCTCCCTCGCATCTACCAGGGCCCCCGTATCCCCTACGATCTCTGCGATCTTCCTGTGAACATAGAAGTCCCCCTCTCCCCTGGAGCCCACGCCGAACTCCCCCATCCTCACCCCGGCCTCCGGGCACGTCAGGAGCCTCCTGAGGACGGGATCCTCCACCCTGCCAGCCCCCAGGGCGGTCTTCACCTCCTCCAGCACCGCCTCCGAGAACTCCCTCCTCCGCTCCCCCTCCCAATCTTTGAACTCCCCCAAGGCCTCGGAGAGCTCCTCTAGGATCGCCTCTTCCCCAAGCCCCTTCAGGACCCTCCTCCTGGCAAAGCCCTCGAGATCCATGGCAATAATATTTCACACGCTACCATCACTAAATATGAAAAGGTGACCCATGGAAGCCGTAGAGCGGAACCTGGATAGGCTGAAGTGGTTCTTCATCATCGCCCTCGGTTTCATATCCATCGCGTACGAAATAGTCGAGGAGATCGTCTTCGGGAAGCGCTTTGGTATTCACACAGTATCTGAACTCCTCTTCTACGGCACCATAACTTTCCTCCTCCTCCAGTGGACCTTCTCGCGGATCAAGAGCCAGAGGGCGGCCCTCCTGGAGCTTAAGAGGCTGAGCGAGGATATTGTGAACAACATGGACATGGCCATCCACGTGGTGGACAGGCGGATGCGGATTATCGGTTGGAATAGGGCCATGGTGAAGTATAGTGGCGGGCTGAAGAGCGAGGCCACGCTGGGAGAAAATCTCTACGCGGTCTTCCCGTACCTCAGGGAGATAGGCCTGGACAAGGCCTACGAGAAGGTCTTCGCAACCGGGGAGCCCTTTTCCAGCGTCTACAGGACAGTGCCCATGGGCGAAAGAAGGGATACCGACACCGCCCTTGCAAGCGCCCTCGTAGTCCCGTCAATAAGGGCAGCAGTCAAAACACGGTATGTCGACACCAGGCTTGCACCTGTGGTGGGAACAGACGGGAGGGTGGAGAAGATCATAACGGTCCTCTACGACATCACAAAAGAGCGTGAGATGGAGTTGGAGATAGGCGCCACCAAGGAGTACCTGGAGTCCCTCATAAACAGCATGAACGAGGGACTGGCTGTCATAAATCGGGACTACGTAGTTACGGACGTCAACCCCGTCATCTGCCGGATGCTGGGCCTCCCCAGGGAGGAGATCATAGGCCGCCGCTGCCACGAGATCTTCCACGCCTCCCCTGAGATCTGCCGCTGGCCCGAGGTCCCCTGCTCCGTCAAGGGGGTCTTCGAGGACGGGAGGCCCGCCACCGCCCTCCACATCCACGCCGGGAAGGACGGGAAGAGCGCCTACATAGAGGTCAACGCCTCCCCCCTCAGGGACAAGGAGGGGCGGATAGTCCAGGCGATCCAGATCTACCGCGACGTCACCGAGCGGGTGGAGCTCCAGAATAAGGTCTCCGAGACGAGAGACTTCCTGAACAACGTCATAGAGAGCTCTCCGGATTCGATAATAACCGCAGACCTGGAAGGAAAGATAACATCCTTCAGCCGGGGGGCTGAGGGGATCCTGGGCTACAGGGCCGAGGAGGTTATCGGCCGCTCCGTCGAGGACCTCTACCCGCCGGAGGTTGTGGAGGAGCGAAGGGTCTGGATAGCCGGGCTGCTGGAAGGGAAAGGCATAAGGAACCAGAGGGCAAGATGGGCTGGGAAGGACGGCCGGGAGAGGGATATAAACCTCTCGATCTCACTCCTCAGGGACAAGGAGGGCCTCGCCATAGGTACCGTCGGCATCGCCAAGGATATAACGAAGGAGGTCCAGGCCGAGGAGAGGCTGAGGGAGGCCTACGAGCAGCTGAAGGAGCTGGACGCTATGAAGGACGAGTTCCTGGCCACCGTCTCCCACGAACTGTGCACCCCCCTCACCGCCATCCTAGGCTCTATCGAGCTCTTCAACGACGATACAAAGAACCTGACCCAAGAGCAGAAGGAGTTCATATCCATCCTGGGTACCGAGAGCAGGCGCCTCAACGACCTCATAGGGAACCTCCTGGACGTGGCCCGGTCCGAGGACAAGATGAGCAAACTCAAGGAACAGACCTTCCTGGACTTCTCTCTGAACGACCTCATCGAGGAGGTCCTCCTGGAGGTCCGCCCCTTGGCCGAGAGGCAGCGCGTTGTCGTGGAGAGGGCCCTGGAGCCCCTCCCCCGGGTCCTGGGTGAGAGGGAAGAGCTCAAACGGGTCCTGACGAACCTCCTCGGGAATGCGATAAAGTTTAATAACCCCGGGGGGAAGATATTCCTGGAGGGAATGTGCAGGAACGGGTCCATCGAGGTCAGCGTCCGGGATACGGGCATAGGGATAGGGAAGGAGGATCTCAAGAGGATATTCACCAAATTCTACAGGGTGGACACCGGCACCACGCGGCGGCATGGAGGGACAGGATTGGGTCTGGCCATATCCAAGAAGATCATCCAGGCCCACGGGGGAGATATATGGGTGGAGAGCGAGCCCGGAAAGGGGTCAAAGTTCACCTTTGTCCTGCCGGTAACCAGAGAAGGGGGTAAGAGGGTCCATGGGTAAGATCCTGGTGGTGGACGACGAGCCCAAGATAAGGTTCATAGTCCGGAAGATGCTGGAGAAAGAGGGGCACAAGGTGGCGGAGGCCAAAGACGGCGCCGAATGCCTGGAGATGGTGAAGGCCGAGAGGCCCGACCTCATCCTCCTGGACGTCATGATGCCGGGGATGGACGGCTGGGATGTCTGTAGGCGGATAAAGACCGACGAGGCCACCAAGACCATCACCGTGGCCATGCTCACCGTCAAGTCCAAGGACGAGGACAAGGTGAAGAGCTTTGACGAGGCACTGGCCGACTGGCATGTGGTGAAGCCCTTCACCGGGAAGACCCTCTCCAGGACAGTGCAGTGGCTCTTGGAGAGGCCCTTCGCCAGGGGATGACTTTATCACGTTATCCTGCTTCCCCCTGTGAGGTGCGAAGATGAAGAGGATCTATATGGATCACGCGGCCACCACCCCCGCCGATCCCAGGGTGATGGAGGCCATGCTGCCTTACTTCTCGGAGCGCTATGGGAACGCCTCATCTCTATATACCGAGGGGCAGGAGGCCAAGGAGGCCCTGGAGTCTGCCAGGGAGCGGGTCGCGGGGCTGATAAACTGCAGGCCCGATGAGGTCGTCTTCACCTCCGGCGGCACCGAGTCCGACAACACGGCCCTCAAGGGCATCGCCTACGCCCAGAAGGTGAAGGGGAGGCACATAATAACCACGGCCATAGAGCACCACGCGGTCCTCCATCCATGTGAGTGGCTGGAGAAGCAGGGGTACGAGGTCACCTACCTGCCCGTGGACAAGTACGGGATGGTGAGGATGGACTCCTTAGAGGAGGCCATCAGGAAGGACACCATCCTCATCTCCGTCATGCACGCCAACAACGAGATCGGGACCATCGAGCCCATCGCGGAGATAGGGCGGATGGCCCGGGAGCGGGGGGTTGCATTTCATACGGACGCGGTCCAGACGGTGGGGAAGATACCGGTGGACGTCCAGGCCATGCATGTGGACCTCCTCTCCATCTCTGGCCACAAGCTCTACGGCCCCAAAGGCGTCGGCGCCCTCTACGTCCGGAAGGGGATCAGGGTAGAGCCCATCCTCCTGGGTGGAGGCCACGAGAGGGGGAAGAGGTCAGGGACCGAGAACATCCCTGGCATCGTGGGCCTGGGGACGGCCTGCCAC
>JACQPM010000041.1 GCA_016207475.1 Methanobacteriota archaeon
CATGCATATCCAGGGGCGCTCCTTGTGGACCTTGCAGTAAGCCTTGCCTTCCCTCCAGCCCAGATAGGCGCATTTATCCCTCTTCTCTATCCCTCTCTCCTCTAAGAGCTTTATCTTCTCCCTCGCCAACCGCCCGTACTTCCCTATGACCCTGGTGCAGCACTCCCCGCACTGATTGCAGTCCCCCTCCCGCCGGTACTTCACCATGGGGATAGGATGCCCAAGGTTATATATAAATAAAAGGTCGTTAAGGACGGTTTAGAGGGTAGGTGGAGAGATGTACAGCGCGAAGGTCTTGGACCACTTCAGGAACCCCAGGAACATGGGGGAGATGAAGGACGCCGACGGGATAGGGAAGGTGGGCAACCCCGAGTGCGGGGATATCATGTATATTTATATAAAAGTGAAGGACGACCGGCTGGAGGACATAAGATTTCAGACCCTGGGGTGCGGGGCCGCAATAGCGACTAGCTCCATGATCACGGAGATGGCCAGGGGGAAGACCCTCGACGAGGCCCTGAAGATCACCAAGAAGGACGTGGCCGACGCCCTGGACGGTCTCCCGCCCATCAAGATGCACTGCTCCAACCTCGCCGCCGACGGCCTCCGCAAGGCCATAGAGGACTACCGGAAGAAGCAGGGCAAGTGATGGAAGAGTACGACGTGGTGGTCGTGGGCGGGGGCCCTGGGGGGCTCACCGCCGGGATGATGGCCTCCCTCCGGGGGCTCAAGGTCCTCGTTCTGGACGGTGGTGCCTTTGGAGGGCTTTTGGTGAGCCTGTACCCCAAGAAGCTGATCCTCAACTACCCGGGCTTTGCCGAGGGCGTCGCAGCCAGGGAGCTGGGGGAGGCCTGGGTCCGGCAGGCCCAGGGCTACGGGGTGGTGATGAAGCGGGAGAGGGTCGTGGAGATAACCCCCGAGAGGGTGGTGAGGAGCACGGAAGGTGAGTACAGGGGCAGGGCCACGGTCATAGCCACGGGGAACAGGCCCAGGGAGCTGGGGATACCTGGGGAGATGGACTTCAACTACCTGGATAGGGGCGTCCACTACTACGTGACGGAGCCCCAGGCCTTCCAGGGGAAGAGGGTCCTGGTGGTGGGGGGAGGGGACACGGCCCTGGACGCAGCCCTAGACCTCCTCGGCGTTGCCTCGGAGGTCTGTATAGCCCACCGGAGGGGGTCCTTCAGGGCCCTGGAGGCGTCCGTGGAGAGGGCCAAGGCTGGAGGAGCGAAATTCCTCTACGAGACGGAGCTGGAGCAGATCCTGGGGGAGGAGAGGGTGGAGAGGGCCGTCCTGCGAGGGAGGGATGGGAAGATCGAGCTGGGGATAGACGCCGTGGTCCTGGCGGTGGGGCAGGTCCCCAACACCGAGATCTATCAGAAGCTGGGCCTGGAAACAGACCAGGAGGGGCGGATCGTGGCCGACGGGGAGCAGAGGACCAGCGTCAAGGGGGTCTTCGCCGTGGGGGACGTGGTATCCGGGACAGGGGCCTTGGAGCTGATCCTGGTTGCCGCCTCCCAGGGCGCCGTCGCCGCCCACCACATATACATGGACTTGGCCCAGCCCTACTGGGGCTGAGGGACGGGTACCGTAACCGGCCCGTAAGGGAGGACCAGGACCCGCGCCCCTTCCTGCCCTCGAAGGGCTTCGTCCAAGGCCGTCTGGAAGCTTTCGGAGGGCCTGATGAAGGCCTCCTCGGGCCCGCCCCTGGCCAGCCCGGTGACCCCCCAGACCCTGTATCGGAGGGCCAGCCTGGCGATGGACACGGCCGTCTGGTACCCCAGCCTGTAGCAGGCGCTGGTGAGGGCCAATACGCCTCTTGGGTCCCGTCCCCTCGCCAGGGCCTCCCGCAGCCCGAGGGCCCCGTTGTAGAGGGCCTTGTGAGCCTGATACAGGCTCTTGTCCATGGGGGGCCCCGTCGCTGTGACCACCACATCGGCTAGGGGCCCGACCCTCACGGAGTAGACCCCCTTTGCCGTCTCCACTGCCGCCCGAAAGGTCTCCCCCAGATCCCCCGCGTAGGCGGCACATATAACCCCGTGCCCATCGGTGACCGCCGTGACGGAGAAGATCTCCTTCGCCTCCAGGAGTCGTAAGGCCTCCTCCAGGTCCTCCTCCACGGGGTTCCCCTCCAGCCGCATGATCCCGGCCCCCTCCTCCAGGGCCAGGCGGTGGTTCTCCTCTATGGTCCGGAAGGAAGCTAAGCCAGGTATTATAGCTTTCCTTCCGCCTGTGAAGCCCGCGTAGTAGTGCGGCTCCACGGAGCCGATGACCAGAATTCTATCGGCATCCCAGAACCGCCTATTTATATACACCTCCGTCCCCCGTCCGGTACGGCCGGCGTAGGCCATCTCGTCCCGCCTGGCGTCGTGGGCCCTTACCCTCTCCTTGAACTCCCCGTAACGCCTGCCGAAGATCTCCCTGTACTCTTCCTCGGTGGGCGCCCTGTGGGCGCCTGTGGCGACGAGGAACTCCAGGTCCCGGTCCTTTATCTGCGGGTATATAACTTCCAGGATCTCTGCAGTAGGAGTAGCCCTGGTGGCATCGTTGACGACGCATAGTATCCTTCCAGTAAGGAACTCCTCCAGCCCCCCCGAGGCCATGGGATGGGCCAGGGCCTCCCGGAGGATGGCCCGACCGTCGCCGGCGGCCGGAAAGCGGGGCAGCGCGACCTCCACTTCGGCATCCACCAGGGCCTCTATATGGCCGTCGCCGTAAGGCACCCTGACCAGGACCATGGAGGAAAAGAGACGTTACGATAGAAAAAGCTTACTGCCCCCGCTTCAAAGTTCTATGGGTATACGTGGTGTAGAGCTCCTCCTTCACGTCCTCGGGCTGCCTTATGACCACGTAGCGGCTCTCTCCCCCGTCGGCCTTCTCCTCCAGGAGCATGTAACCCGCCCTCATGAGCCACTCCCGAAACCGCTCCCTGTCGCTCTCCCTGTACTCCAGCCCCCGCCACCGACCGTTACCGTCCACCAGGACGGAGCTGTACCCGGTGACCACCTTGAAGTAGCGCTTGATGTTCTTCTCCCGCATCTTGGCCAGCTGGTCCAGGTCGAAGGTCCTCCTTATGCCCATGGGGGAGAGCATCTTCTGGACCGTGGATTTGGGTATCCCGGTGCCCACCGCTATCTGCCCGAGGGACTGGGCCCCCTTGGCCAGGAGGTGGTTCCTGATGTAGAGCATGTCGGCCTCGAAGACAGAGATGTCGTCCTTGTAGACCTTGGCCTGGCGCCCCGGCTGGCCTCTCAGCCTCTCCTCCGCGGCCAAGATGTAGAGGGGTTTCATCAATATCTATTCGCCCGCTACCGAGATAAATTTTTGTGAGAGCGGAGGTTCTGTTATCTTAGCGTGTATGAACAGGTTTTGTGCCTAACGACGCGCTTACACCTAAAACCCTTTCA
>JACQPM010000040.1 GCA_016207475.1 Methanobacteriota archaeon
GGTCTATATCGAAGGCCAGCTCCTGCCCCAGGAAGTTCTCGCACCCCCAGCACTCACGGTAGTTGAAGTCGCACCGCCGGCAGACCTCCAGGCTTTTGTATAGATTGCGGTCGTAGTAGACCCCCTCCGGCAGATATTGGAGGGCGTACTCCCTCAGCTCCTCCAGCCCCCGGTAGTCGTCTATTATGACGGTGTTCCGCCTGATATCGCGGTACTCCGGTAGATATATCCCAGTATGCCGCCCAAGGATGACGGCGAAGACCGTGTTCTGCCGTCGGCCCAGCCAGGAGGCCACACCCTCTAGAGAGAACTCCTCGCTGTAGAAGGACGTTCTCTCCTCCAGGGTGGCGTATCTCATCCCCTTGGGCAGGCGGTACATTATCTGACCACGGCTATCCTTGCCCCGCAGCTGGGGCAGCGGTTCTCCTCCGTTAACTCCATCCTCCTGACCACGAAGCCCCACCTCTCGATGAGGAGGGACCCGCAGTTGTAGCAGTAGGTGTTCTCCCCCTCGTGCCCAGGGACGTTCCCCGTATATACGTAACGGAGCCTCTCCAGCCCTAGCTCCCGGGCCCTCTCCAGGGTCTCGACGGGCGTCGGTGGGAGACCGGTCAGCCTGTAGTCTGGATGGAAGCGGGTGAAGTGGACTGGTATGTCCTTGCTCAGCCCTGCCACCCACTCCACGAACTGCTGGAGCTCCTCCTCCCTGTCGTTCTTGGTGGGTATCACCAGGTAGACGAGCTCCACATGTATCCCTTTCTTCACGGCGCTCTCGACCCTCTCCAGGACCGGCTTCAGCCTGGCAGAGGAGACCTCCCTGTAGAAGGCATCGGTGAAGGCCTTCACGTCCACCCTGTAGGCCCCCAGGTATGGGGCTATGGCCGCCAGGCCATCCTCTGTCATGTAGCCGTTGGTCACGTAGGCCGTGTAGAGGCCCCTCTCCCTTGCCAATCGGGCGGAGTCGTAGGTGTACTCGAACCAGATGGTGGGCTCGTTGTAGGTCCAGGCCACGCCCCGGCACCCCAGCCTCTCGGCCAGGGCCACGACCCGCTCCGGCAGGTACTCCTGGGCGTGCCCTTCCAGGCCCGCCCTCCCCTCCTCGAACTCTGCCTGGGAGATGGAGAAGTTCTGGCAGTGGAGGCACCGGAAGTTGCAGCTTATGGAGCCGAGGGAGAGGACGAGGGTCCCGGGATGAAAGTGGTAGAGGGGTTTCTTCTCCACCGGGTCGGCGTGGATGGCGGATACCAAGGCGTAGTTCAGGGTGAAGAGCCTTCCGCTGCGGTTCTCCCGCACCCTGCAGAACCCCCGCCTCCCATCGGGTATGGTGCAGGAGTATGAACAGAGCTTGCACTTCACCTTGCCGCTCTGGAGAGGCTCCCAGAGCATCGCCTCCCTTTCCATTTTACAGAACCCGCTCGCAGATCTCGCCGACGCTGTTGAAGGAGTAGCCCTCCGGGAGGTTCTCCAGGGCCGTGAATGTCGCCAGGGAGGCGCCCCTGCCGGCGGCGTGGGTCAGTATCTTGTCCTTGGCGGCCGGGAATCTCAGCCCCTGCAGGGCTTTGTAGACCTCCAGGCTGCAGACGACCTTGACGTTCTTGCATACGGCCCCCACGTCCCCGAACTGGACCCCCTCCTCCAGCTGTTTGAGGGTTTCCAGGACCGTTCTCCGGGCCTTCTTCTTAGTGGCATGTCCGATAACTGCCTCCTTGTCGGCCGGGAATCGGAGGCCGCTCAGGGCCTCGAAGATCTCTTCGCTGCAGTATAGCGCCACGGTATCACTCCCTCGATTCCAGGTGCTCGAACTCGTACCCGAACCTCACGGCCTTTATATTCTCCTCGAAGAGCTTCTTCGGGAAGGTCTTCTCCATGTCGAGCTTGCCGATGTCCACCCCTATCATCTTGAGGAGGTGGCCTAGGGCTATGGTATTCCCGAAGATCGCACCACCGAACTTCTCGGCCCCAAGCTCGCTGAATGGGACCTGCTCGTCGGTGCAGAGGCCCGACTCGCATACGATCTTCCTG
This sequence comes from Methanobacteriota archaeon, assembly GCA_016207475.1. GTDB lineage: Archaea > Hydrothermarchaeota > Hydrothermarchaeia > Hydrothermarchaeales > JACQPM01 > JACQPM01. The sequence continues at coordinate 2,023 of JACQPM010000040.1, forward strand.
GCACAGACCTTGTCCTCTTTTTTCGAGAGCATGAGCATGATGTCTGCCACCTCCACCATGGGGGAGCCGATGGGCTTCTCGTCGTAGGTCAGGTAGGCCAGGCTCTTCTGGGTCCTTATGGCGGAGTCGTAATCGTAGAGGAGGCTGACATGGTACCCCAGCTGGATCAGTGCAACAGCAAGGGCGTGGGCTATGAACCTTATACCCTGCCCCCCTTCCCCTGAGATGACTATCTTCTTCATCCTCTCACTCCTTCTTCACCACTCCCAGGTCGTGAGGTCCCAGGACCTCCACATCCCGGACGATCTTATACTTCTCCTTGTACATGGCGAACATCTCCGAGGCCTTCTTATAGCCTATGTGGCGCCCGTTGATCTCGATGCAGTCGCTCACGACATCGACGAAGGCGAAGCCCTTCCACTGTATCGCCTCCTGGATGCACTTCTGCATATGGAGCACGTGCCAGACGGTGGACCTGGCGTAGAAGTACCTGGGCATCGTCCGCAAGATCCCATGGATGTCTATGGGCTCGTACTTACAGCCTTTGGGCGAGGTGGTGGTATAGGTCCCCTTGGGGGTCGTCGGGCTGTACTGCCCGGCTGTGAGGCCGTAGATCTCGTTGTTGTTGCAGACGACGGTTATGTCCGGGTCGCGCCTGGCGGTGTGGAGGAAGTGGTTCCCGCCTATGCTGAAGAGGTCCCCGTCTCCAGATAGGACGACGACGTTGTGTTGGGGCCTCACGGTCTTTATCGCCTCGGCAGAGGTGAGGGCCCTCCCGTGGAGGGAGTGGACCGCGTCCATGTTGAGGTAACCTGCCATCCTCCCCGAGCAGCCGATGCCCGAGACGGCGATGGTGTTGGTGTGATCGAGGTTCATCCCGGCCAGGACCTTGGCGGTGTTCTTGAGGACGGAGCCTATGCCACAGCCGGGGCACCAGCTGTGGGGGTACCGCTGCATCTTTATCAGGTCTTTATAGTACATCTTCCAGCTCCACCCCCAGGACCTCTTTAAGGGGCTCCTTGATCCTCGAGAGGCTGATCTTCCCGCCCAGGAGGGGGATCTTCTCCACCTCTCTCCCTATGGCGTGCTCCACCAGCATGGCGTACTGTCCGTCGTTGGCCTCGAGGACGACTATGTGCTCATATCCCTCGCATGCCTTCCGAAGCTCCTCCTTCAGGACTGGGAAGATCCGGATAGGACGGAAGTGGGAGAACCTCTCCTGGAGGGGCGCAACGACGCGGGAGGTGGAGCCGTAGGAGATGAGGAGGGTGTCGCTGTCCCTCTCTTTATATTCGTATAAGGGGTACCTCTTCGCCACCTCCTCGTTCCTCTTCTTCACCTTCCTCACCCACGCCTCCTGGACCTGAGGATTGCCGGTCCTTGGGATGCCTTCCTCATCGGCGGCAATGCCGGTGAAATGCCTCTTCCCGGTCCCCAGGGGAGGCCTTGATCTGGGTACTGCTGGGGGGATCTCCAGGGCCTCCAGGTCGACGGGCTCGTAGAGGTGGCTTACATAGCCGTCGCAGAGGAAGATCACGGGCTGCATGGCCTCCTCGGCGGCGTTGAAGGCCGTCACCGCCAGGGTGTAGCACTCGGCCGGTGAGTTCGGGTAGAAGGCGAGGGGGTAGTAGGTCCCGTGGGCCCCGTGCATGGCCTGGAGGATGTCCTCCTGGGCAGGGAAGGTGGGGGCGCCGGTGCTTGGGCCGACGCGCTGGGACTCGAAGAAGACCGTCGGGGCCTCCACCCTGTAGCCCCAGCTTATGGCCTCCTGCATGAGGCTGAAGCCAGGGCCCGAGGTGGCGGTGAAGGCCTTGGCCCCCGCCAGGGAGGCGCTCACGACGGCGATGGCAGCGGCGATCTCGTCCTCGGCCTGGAGGAAATGAAAGTCCTGCTGCTCCTCGGCTCGCTCTGCGGCCAGGGTGAGGATCTCGGTGGTGGGGCTTATGGGATAGCCGGCGAAGTAGTTGGCCCCCGCCCTCAGGGCGCCCTGGAAGAAGGCATCATTCCCGCCCAGCAGCGTCTTCATTCCTGCTTCTCCCCCGGCCCCCTGACCTTGGACCTGTTGATGAGCTCTATCGCTATGTCGGGGCAGTAGCGCTCGCACATCCCGCTCTCGACGCATTTACCAGGCTCTATGATCTCGTTCTTCACCAGCGCCAAAGCATTCACAGGGCAGACGTCCACGCATATGTGGCAGCGCTTGCATAAGACGTCGTTCCACCTGACTTTGACCCTGTTTATCCAAGCCATGCGAGACCATTCACCTGTAATGCCAGAGCTCGGCGTATCTGTTTATAACGATCGCCTTGAAGTCCCCTCTCTTCTCCCTTATCTTCTGAGCAGTCTTGGGATCGCCCAGATACTCCAGCCAATCGGCCACCCAGATGGCCTCCTTCTCGGTGAAGAGGTCCAGGTTCTGCCTCAGCTCCCTGAGGTTCCTTATGGCCCTCTCCCCCAGGTAATAGGGGTTCTTTTTGACGGGATCGAACATCTTCTTGGCCAGGTCCATCAGGACGCCCTTACTCTCTACCATGGAGCCGCCTCCCACGCCTTGGTGGCATACTGCTACTGACGATGTATATAGTCTTTTCGCGAACGTATATAGACCTTTCCACTATAACTTATATAATTCTGGATATAGAGATAAACGAGGGAAGGGAGGTGCGGTGATCGATGGCGGCGAGGACGAAGGAGTACGGAGTATACATCGGCGGGGAGTGGGTGGACTCCTCAGGTAAGGAGACCTTCGAGACCAGAAATCCTGCCAATGAGAGGGTGCTGGCCACCTTCCCGAACGGGACCAGGAAGGATGTGGAGAGGGCCGTAGCGGCAGCGGAGGAGGCCTATCCCAGGTGGCGAGGCTATCCAGCCCCAAGGAGGGCGGAGATCGTCCTCAAGGCCGCCCTGGTAATGGAGGAGCGGAAGGAGGAGCTGGGGGCCCTCGTGACGAGGGAGATGGGGAAGGTGATAGCCGAGGGCCGGGGCGACGTCCAGGAGTCCATAGACTTCCTCAAGTACATCTCCGGGGAGGGGAGGAGGCTCCTGGGGGAGACGACCCCGTCGGAACTGCCCGACAAGATCTGCTTCACCCTGAGGCAGCCGAAGGGGGTCGTGGGCTGCATAACCCCCTGGAACTTCCCCACCGCCATACCGAGCTGGAAGATCGGCGCCGCCCTGGTCTGCGGGAACACCATCGTCTTCAAGCCCGCCAGCTACACACCCCTCTGCGGGGCCGCCCTCATGGATGTCTACGAGGAAGCGGGGCTCCCAGCTGGGGTCCTGAACATGGTCACCGGCGAGGGCGGCGTTGTGGGCACCGCCATAGTAGAACACCCGAAGGTCAGGTCCATCTCCTTCACGGGCTCGGTCCCTGTGGGAAAGGAGGTCTATGAGAAGGGGGCCCGGAGAATGGTCCACGTCCACCTGGAGCTGGGTGGAAAGAATCCTATCATAGCCATGGAGGACGCAGATCTCGACCTGCTCCTGGAGGGGATACTCTTCGGGGCCTTCGGTACCGCTGGCCAGAGGTGCACCGCTGCCTCGAGGCTCATCATCCACGAGGATATCTACGACCTGTTCATGGACCTCTTCCTGGCCAGGGTCGCAAGGCTCAGGATCGGGGACCCCATCGACCCCAAGGTGGATGTGGGCCCCGTGGTGAGCAGGGACCAGATGGAACGGGTCCTCAACTACATAGCGATCGGGAAGAACGAAGGAGCAAAGCTCCTCTGCGGCGGCCACCGGATGACGAAGGGCGCCTATGGCAAAGGCTTCTTCATAGAGCCGACGATCTTCCTGGCGCGCCACGGGATGAGGATCGCCGTGGAAGAGATCTTCGGCCCTGTCCTCTCGGTGATAAAGATAAAGAGCTTCGAAGAGGCCGTTGCAGTGGCCAATGATGTGGAGTACGGCCTCTCCTCCTCCATCTACACCAGGGACATAAACAGGGCCTGGAGAGCCATAGACAGGCTCGAAGCCGGGATAACGTACATCAACGCCCCCACCATCGGGGCCGAGGTCCACCTCCCCTTCGGAGGGATAAAGAACACGGGGGTGGGCGGGAGGGAGGCCGGGTCCACGGCCATAGACGAGTTCACGGAGATCAAGACCGTCTTCGTAGACTACAGCGGCAGGCTCCAGAAGGCCCAGATAGAGGAGGTGAAGCCTCCCAAGTAGCTGGGTGGGGCGAGGATGGAGATAAAGAAGGTCCTGGTACCTGCCGTGGGTCACGCCCACTCCAGGATGATGGCGGCCTTTGCCATGGACATAGCGAAGCGGCACAACGCCTCCGTCACCGCCATGTACGTGGTGGAGGTTCCCTCGGGCCTCCCCATCGACGCTGCCCTGCCCGAGGAAGCGGAGGAGGGGGAGAGGGCGGTGGAGGAGGTCATGGCGATGGGGGCGAGGTTGGAGGTGGCCGTGGCCACGAAGATCGTCAACGCCCGCTCGGCGGCCGACGCCATAATAGACGAGGCGGAGGCGGGGGGCTACGACCTCATAGTCTTGGGAGTGAGCCGGAGGCGGGTCATCGCCCAGCTCCTCTACGGCGACGTCGTCAGCGAGGTGATGAAGCGGGCACCCTGCATGGTCTGCGTGGGGCGAGTAGGAAAAGGGTCGAGACACGAGGAGGACGAGGCCTGAGCCGAAGTCCGACGAGTGGTTCGAAGGGGTGTCGGCGCGAGCAACCATTCGCGCCATCCATCGTGAAAGGCCCGGCTGCGAAGCGCTGACGAGGGTATTGATCCTTCCCACTATCGATTCCGGGCAGAAGAATCGAGTTTTGCTGCGAGGACCCCCATCGCCGTGCAGGTCTCCAGGGGGATGTCCCTCCCGGTGAGCTCAACGTGATACTTTGAGGATTGCAGGACCCGGTCCGGCAGCCCCCGGCTTCCCAGGCCCACGAGTACGCAGAAGGGGCGCCCCATTTTGACGATCGTTTCGATCTCTATCCGTTTCCGGGGATCTGGGTGGGAAGTGGTCACCACGATCTCCCCCAGGCCCGGTAGGACCGGTCCCATGGGGACGTCAAGGACGAATAGCCGCTCCTCCTCATGGAGCTTCTCAAGATACGCTCCGGCCTCCCCGAGACGGGTCTCCCCTTTCACCCGGACCACCACCTCTTCCGCGTCTCTCACTGGGAACCCGAGAAGGCAGAAGTTCAGGTCGAAGGCATAACAGAGGGGCGCCGCCCGGGCGATCGCCCGGATATGGACATCCTTGAGGACCTCTCCCGCGTAGGTGTTCAGGAGGCTCAGGGTGACCGAGGCCTCCTCTTGCGGAGAAGCGGTGGCCCGTCTGGTCCGCTTCCTCTTCTGTTCGGAGGAGGGACCGCTGGGAGGGGGGTAGGGATGGGCCTCTGATGGGGGGACGGGGAGATCGATCCCTTTCCGAGCCATCCTGCGGATCACCGCCTTCTGTGTCTCCTCCCGCTCTTCGGCGCTCCCGATCCCCTCGACCGCCGCCAGGAGGGCCCCGAAGTCCCCCCTTCCGACCTTGGTCATCTCGGCGGCAATCTGACGGAGGATCTCAGCCCGCCTCCACTCCTGGAGCACCTCCTCCGCGGCCTCGATGGCCCCGCGGAAAAGGAGGCCGCCCTCCTCGCCTGCCGAGATCGCCTCCCGGGCGATCCAGGCGAGGGCCTGGGCCCGGTAATAGGGATCCAGGATCCCCTCCGCCCGGTCGATCAGGGGTTCGAAATCCGGTTCCGCTTCCTCGGCGGCCCTCTTCGCCTCCCGCTTCAATCCCCGGGCGTAGGACGGCCAATGGGGCGTCCTCTCTCTCGCCGAACCCTCGTGCACCATCCTACAAAAATTGGGAACGGAAAGAGATAAATGCATCTCTCCCCATTCACATCTTCTTCCCCGCATCCTAAACAGAGCCATGTTGCAAGCGGTTGTTGCATAATCAGTTGGTGACTTATGGGAATTAAAAATCGCCTCTACAGGACAGGCTACCACTTGGCCTACCCGCCCAAGCCTAGTTGAAGTGTAAACCGGCATCACCAATATGGTACTGTTAACTTATTTGACCCAGTAGTGCGTAGTATCAAAAGTGATGGTACTCTAAGTATCGGGTGGTCTAGGTTCGAATTTTGGTGGACGCATATTTGTAGGGGGTAATATACAACTTATCGCTCAAAAGAAGTCGAATCAACTATAAATATATATTCAAACTAAATTTATTCATGGAAAATTCAAAAAAATTAAATTGTTTATTAGCAGTAATAGTGATTCTTGTCGTTGCCTTAGTGTTCTTGTGGTACCAACAAAGCATGAAAAAGAGTTGGAACGGAGACTATCACGTTATTGTTTATGGCCATTGCACTACTCAGGATGGGAAAACATATCCCGTATCAGCAGAGAAGTTTATAGAGGTGTGGGATGATAAGATAATTGAAGTTGATGGTGTTGGACCCGTAATTTCCAGCACGATTATTGATACTTACGGCAAGGCAACGGTTGTACTCAGCATTCGGGGTGGCGGCCAAGAGACGAGTTTTCTTACATTTAGCCGTGCCACCGACGGTGATTACTATTATGTTGCGGATAGTTGGAAGAATACTGCCGGTTGCCATGGCATTGGCATTGGTGACCAGATTAATAAGTATCCAAGTATACAAAATACAGAATTAATAAAGTGAATGATCCGCTTTAAAAAGAAAACTCTACGGACTAAACTCCATGGAGTTTTCATTTCAAAATGTATTATACTTAAATTATGGGTTTTTGATGGTACCCCCAAAAAATGTAAACTTTAACACCTCCCTATAAAATCTGTCTCGGGATACTTGTAAAATTTACTTGTAGACTTTACATACAAAATTTAAAGTTTACCGTCCAGGTAAATTTTGATACACCCCCTATGTCGAAACTTTTGGGTAAGCTTTCTAAGTTTTGTGGTTTGTAAAGTGAAAAAGAAGTCTTAACCAGGTGATTTCATGGGAGATCTACCGTTGACTGCAATGGATCTGATCGTCAATCCATGGGCCACGAACCGTGCAGGCCGACAAAAACTATTTTAGCCCTTAACGTCCTAGTATTAACGGAGGAGGCGGTACATGGGTGAGGAGGAGGCAGTTGGTAAGATCAAGCACTACTATCCCAAGATCGGGGTGGCGGTGGTCGAGCTGAGCAGCGAGCTCAAGGTCGGCGACAGGA
>JACQPM010000034.1 GCA_016207475.1 Methanobacteriota archaeon
GAGGTCTATGGAGACGAAGAGAAGGGCGACGGTGTTCCCCACGGCGGTATTCCATCCGAGCTCCTCCTTCGGATGGAGGCCGAAGTAGAGGGTCATGATGAGGGTGATGGCCGCCAGGGGGACGACGAACCAGATCATCTCAGGATTGGCTATGGGGGCCCCCAGGAGGGCCAGGACCCGCTCCAGGACGAGGTCGCCCAGGGGGCCCAGGATGGCTAATTGGGGCATTAGTCACTTTATGTCCCATCAGGGATAAAATACTTTTCCCGCGCTCTCGGAGAAGTTTAGTATCCTAGGGACCACAGTCCCTTTTATCGATGGATTGGTTCGAGACCGCCATGGGCTTCAAGGAGATGGCCTCCGGGAGGCTCTCCCCCACGGACTTCCTGGAGCTGGAGCAGTGCGAGCCACCCACAGCCTGCAACCTCCCCAGGAACATAGCGGTCCAGGCGAGAGAGATACCCGCAGTCTACAAGGTCCAGGACGAGTACGCTGGGGGGAGCGGCTTCCGGTACTTCATGGACGGCGTCCAGCGCACGGTCCTCTGGCAGCACTACAACTTCGACGGGGCCCAGATACCGGTCTTCCTCCACTTCTCAGGGGCCGTGATACTGGAGAGGGTCAAGGCCGACCGATTCGTCCCTGTGGACTCCCTCTACCGGTCCGCCGTCCTCCTCCCCACCTTCCTCTACGAGAAATACGCAGGGACCGAGGGGCTGGTGGATACGGGGGCGGAGAGGTACTGGGACCTGGGGGATATAAGGGCCAGGGCGGGAGCGAGGTCCAGGGACCTGAGGCAGGGGATCGAGGAGGAGCTCCTCCTCCACTTCCTCGAGACCAGGGAGGGGGCGATCCTCCTCAAGGACGGGAACATCCTGGGCACGACGAGATCGTCCCTGGTCATAGGCCTCGTCAAGACCCACCAGACCCTGTACCTCCAGGAGGGCTATCCCCTCCTCCAGCAGCTCATCTGGGGGATGGGGGAGTTCTACCGGTCCATGGACTTCTCCCTCCAGCTCCAGGAGGGGCCCAGGCAGAGGGTCGGGACCTTCTACTTGCGCGTCCATCCACCCTCCCACCCGGAGATGGGCCTCCTCAGGGTGGAGTACAACCCGCCCTCTGTCCCCATCGACACCCTCGCCTCCTGGCTGATCGCCGAGAGGTGCATAAGGGCGAACTCCGCCAGGTGGGACCGGCAGATCTACCCCATCCAGGCCTGTGAGGACTACCTCAGGACCCAGCTCCCACCTCTCCACCATATCCAGGTCATAGTGAGGTCCTTCTGATGAAGACCCTAGGCACGGTCCTGGGAACCAGGGGGAGGCCCAACACGCCCAACGAGTTCCACTTCTGGATCCCCCCGGAGGAGGAGTCCCTGGCCATAGGCTCCGTGGTCAAGGTCGAGGCCCAGGGGAGGGTGGTCTACGGGATCGTGGAGGGGATGGAGGCCTACTCTGACATAGAGGACTTCCTCCTCCACCAGCTCTCCAGGGGCGGCGACCCAGAGGTGATGCCCCCCAATCGGGAGCCCTCCGTCATCGTCTGCAGGGCCCGGGTCCTGAGGCAGGAGGCGGACAGGCCCCTGAGGGATGGCAGGGTCACATACCCAGAGCAGGAGGAGCTCGAGGGTCTCTTCAACGTCGAGGGGTGCCGCATACCCTTCGGGGTCTTCATCAATACCGACGGGGTCGCTGTCCCAGTGAAGGTGGACGAGAGGTACCTCCTGGGCTACGAGGGGGCCCACGTGAATATATCGGGCATGTCGGGGCTGGGGGCCAAGACCTCCGCCTTCCTCTTCGTCCTCAGCTCTATCTTCGCCCACTCCGAGGAGCGGGTCGCCTGCATAATCTTCAATATCAAGGGGGACGACCTCCTCTACGTCGACGAGCCCTCCCAGCACCTGACCAGAGAGGACAGAGGACGCTACGTTCTGTGCGGCGTCGAACCTAGAGGCTTCAAAGCCAGGTTCTTTGCCCCTGCCGGCGCCTTTGGCGCTCAATCCCTCAAAGAGGAGATCGAGATCTTCAGGTGGGGCTACAGGGAGGTGGAGGAGTACATACCCTCCCTCCTCAGGGCGGGGGATCAGGACCAGAAGGAGAAGCTCGACACGGCGTTCTACGACCTCAGGAAGATGGCCAGGGAGAGGGGTTACCGCTCCTTCTCCGAGGTCCTGGAGTTCATGCGCTCGGACCTCCTGCCGGAGGAGAAGGGCTGGGCTGATCTGGTGCGGGGGAGCTACAAGGCCACCTGGGGCAAGCTCTACAACCAGCTGAAGGGCTTCGAGGCCAAGTACGAGGGGCTCATAACCAACTACCCTGCCGAGGTGGTAGAGCTGCCATACGAGAGGATAGGCAACCGGGAGGTCTGGGTGGTGGACATCCAGCAGCTGAGCTTCTACCCAAGGAAGCTCGTATTCGAGAAGGTCGTGACAGAGTTCCTGGCAAGGCTGGAGGCCCAGAAGCTGAAGGTGGACAAGATCATCCTCTTCATGGACGAGCTGAACAAGTATGGACCTGCCCAGGCATCCCCCGACATAGCATCCCTCAAGGCCAAGCTGATAGACATCAGCGCCAGGGGGAGGAGCATAGGGATGATCCTCTTCGGGGCCGAGCAGTTCAAGTCCAGGGTGGACCAGAATATAATAGGGAACATATCCACGGAGATATACGGCAAGACGAAGGAGGCGGAGCTGGGGGAGCCCCTCTACAAGGAGCTCTCGGAGGAGATAAAGGGGAAGATAAGGCGGTTCGGGAAGGAGGACAAACTCCTGGACCACGAACTCTACGATGCCCCGGTCTTCATCAAGATGCCGAGGCCGCCGTGCCTCCTGGGGTCCGATCGAGTAGGGGTCTTGCGGGGCGTGAAGAAAAAGCTGAAGGTAAGCTAGTGCCCACCCATGCACCTGGAGGAGCACCGGAGGCAGACGAAGCTTATATGGGGTACCCCCATCTCGCAGTGGCACCCCTCATAGGTGAACTCTCCGCCGCACTTGCCGCACCTGCTCCCCATAAACCACCTTGCATCTTGGCGGACGGAGAACATTTGCAAGGATATATGTATTTCAATTAATTTTTCTCGTTAAGGTGCGGGAAGGAGACAACAAAATCAGGGAGATGAATGGATGGCCGTTAAGAAATACACCGGAAAAGTTACCATCGATATAGACGAGGACAAGTGCACCGCCAGCGGGGAGTGCGTCGATGTCTGCCCAGGGGACGTCTATGAGATCATAGACGGGAAGTCCCACGCCGTGAGGCCCGACGACTGCGTCGAGTGCTGCAACTGCGTCGAGAACTGCCCCACCGGTGCCATTGTACATAGCTCCTGTTAAAAGAGATGGAGTTTCAACTCACTCCCGTCTTGCGAAGAGGTCCTCGACCCTATAGGGGCCGGAGCCGTTTATCAGGAGGGTGAGGGCGATGGACACGAAGTCCAGGTGGCCTATCACCTGCTCCTTGAAGGCCAATACCCCCAGGAGGACGAAGACGGTGGTGACGAAGATCACCAGCCTGGTGAAGGCCCCGGCTATCAAGAGGATCCCTATCCCTATCTCAGTCAGCCCTGCCGCCAGGACGAAGAGCTCAGGGGAGGGCATGGCTGGCAGGGTGTACTTCTCCACCACCGCCAAGGCTAGCTGGGGCTCTATGATCTTCTCGGTCAGCCCCAGCCATATGAGGGTCAGGCCCAGGGCTATCCTTACGAAGGCCACCTCCATCCCCCGGTAAGTCTGGATCCTGCCTTCGAGAGCCTTCAGGAAGCGCATCTTCTCGTGGAGGGTTGGGATGATGAGGTTGTCGTAGGCATAGGGGCCGCACCCTGCCAGAAGGAAGTAGAGGGCTATGCCTATGGTATCGAAGTGGTCGAAGAGCCCTATCCCGAAGGTCCCCAGGCCCAGGAGCCAGAGGAGGACCATGGCGAGGGCCCCTACCTTGATCAGGTGGCCGAAGAGGATGAAGATCCCTGCTACCACTTCGAGATTGGCTATGATGGTGGCCAGGGCCGGGTTTATGCCGGCCAGGTGGAGCTCGGGGCCGAAGAGGGTACCCGTGGCGCCGGCCAGGATGAGGAGGCTGCCTATGAAGAGCCGCAGGATGAGCGGCGTGTAGCCTACCAGGGGGGCCAGCATCTCCCCCGGACGCTCCAGGGACTTGTTCCCTCTGAGCCTCACCGCCAGATAGATGGTGATGAGAATTGCCAGGACCGTCCCACTCACATAGGGGAGATTGAGGCCGCTGAGGCCGGCGAAGAGCGCTGGCTTTGCCGCCGTCCCAGCCTTCTGGACCTCTTCCGGCGTCAGGACGTACCTCACGTGGGCATAGCCTGTGGCGGCAAAAGCCGCCAAGCCCAGCAGGAGCGAGAAGATTCCGATGGAGAACTTCCGGGTATCCATAACAATCCTCCGAACTATTGTAATGGCGGTCCAGACGGTATAAAAACTTTTGGCAAGGGGACCGTCGAAAAAGCTTTTAATACCCTCCCCCCATTCCTCACCATAAGATGCCTCCGTAGCTCAGCCTGGTGGAGCGCTTCCTTGGTAAGGAAGAGGGCACGGGTCCGAATCCCGTCGGAGGCTTATCTCCAACCCGGATTTTAGTGATCCCCCTGGCCGCTTTTGCATAACTTTTTAAATATCAAAATGGATAATTCTATGATGGTTAGAGGGGTACTCTTACTCCTACTGTCGGCCATCGTCCTCGCGGGCTGCGTCTCCCAGCCAGAGGATGTGAGGCTTCGCTTCACCACCTCCGGCGGCTTCGTGCCGTCCGAGGAGGCCCTCCAGGAGCTGACCATCGAAGACGGGAGGGCCACCTACACACTGAAGAGCCGGGAGGAGAAGGTCACCTATTCCAAGACAGCTGATATACCGGAGGAGGAGCTCCGGGAGTTTGCCCAGCTCCTCGAGGAGGTGGGGTTCTTCGCCCTCAAGGACCGCTACACAGCGCCCGAGGGGGTCCAGGTGATGGACGCCGGGCGGGCCGAGATTGCGGTGGCCCTGGGAGGGAGGGAGAAGAGGGTGGTAATAGAGCCGTACGTCACGGACTACATGCCGCCAGCCTTGGTGAAGGTCGATGACAGTATCCAGTCCTGGATCCAGAGCTTGAGGCATGCTCCCGTGGCCTTGCCAAGACCAGTCAGGGCAGCCCAGGAGGACCTCGCCTCCAGGCTGGGGCTCGATCCAGGGAAGATAGTGGTCGTGAGGGCGGAGGCCCGGGAGTGGCCGGACACCAGCCTGGGTTGCCCCCTGGGGGGGATGTTCTACGCCCAGGTGATCACCCCAGGCTACAGGGCGGTACTGGAGGCCGGGGGGCGGCTCTACGAGTACCATACGGACCAGGAGCGGGCAGTCTACTGCGAGTGATCAAATACTTTCGCACCGCTCTCAAAACCTATTTAACCCAGGCCCTACACCTTAGAGGTGGCTTCCATGGGCGAGATAGTGGTGGTGGGGGATGTCCACGAGGGGATGAACTTCCCGTACAATATAGATCCCGAGACAGGGCTCTCGGCGAGGGCCCTGGACATCCATAAAAACCTGAGACGGGTTGCGGAATACGCCCTGGAGTCCAGAGCCAGTCTCTTCGTGATCGTGGGGGACCTCTTCGACAGGACCCACGTCAGCCCCATCTCCAGGGAACTTGTCCGGCGTGATGTGATAGAACCCCTAGGAGAGGCAGGGGTGGAGGTCTGGATCCTGGCAGGGAACCACGACCAGCCCCACAACTCGGGGAGGGGGACGTCCCTGGAGGACTTCAGGGGATATCCCCACGTGAAGGTCTTCAGGAAGCCAGCCGTCCAAGGCCTGGAGATAGACGGGATCCGAGTGGAGTGCATCCTCTTGCCTTACATGCACCCCGAGCAGATAGCAGCCCTGGTGAAGGAGAAGGAGGGCAGGGAGATACCGCAGGAGCAGCTCTTTGTCATGGGGCAGAAGATACTCCAGTCCTGGCTCGAGAAGAAGGCATCTGGTACCAAGGCAGACCTCAAGCTCCTCTTCGCCCACTACTACCTCGAAGGGGCCCGGTTGAGGGAAGGGGCCTACCCGGAGGTCCTGCCTGGGGAGTTCTCCTTGAGGAAAGAGATGATCCCGGAGGCCCTCGATCTGGCGGTCTTCGGCCACGTCCACATCCACCAGGTGGTGGGCAGGAAAGGAAAGGCCGAGATCGTCTACACCGGTTCCGTGGAGCGCCTCGACTGGGGGGAGAGGGGGGACAGGAAAGGTTTCATGACCATAGACCCGGCCTCCAAGGCCTGGCGTTTCGTCGAGCTCCCCTGCCGGGAGATGCTCAGGATCGAGGTGGAGATAGGCCCCGGGGAGGACCCCACGGAGAGGATCCTCGAAGCGATACCGGCTGTGGATGGGGCTTTGGTCAGGCTGGAAGTGGGGCTCAGTGAGGGGCAGAGGGAGCGGGTTGAGGACCGGCAGATAATGGAGCGGCTGAAGGGGGCCTTCCACTACGCGGTCTCCTGGCATGAGAGGTCGATGGCCAAGAAGGGTATAGCCAACTTCACCATGGACCCTTTCTCCCTCTTCCATGGTTTCGTCGAGTTGAACTATCCGGATCACCCGAGGCGGGAAGAGCTACTGGAGAAGGGAAGGGCGATCCTGCGGGAGGTCGTGGGGTGACGGAAGGCTTTGAGATCGTGAAGCTGGAGATGAAGGGCTTCATGCGGTACCTGGACAAGGAGCAGGTCACCTTCCCGCAGAAGTTCACGGTCATAACAGGGAAGACGGGGGCAGGGAAGACAACCATCCTCGATGCCATAACCTTCGCCATCTACCGGCAGACCTCCAGGACTGATGTGGGGATGAAGGTCGAGGATGTATGCAGGCCAGGCGGCTATGTGAAGGTCGTCTTCACCCAGGGCGGGGAGGAGTACGAAGTCGTGCGGGGGCTCACCAGGGCCAGCAAGCCTTACATCCAGCTGCGGAAGGGAAGAGAGAGGGTCCAGGGGAAGATACCGGAGCTGGACAGCAAGATCCAGGAGATCGTGGGCCTCGACTACGTGGGGTTCAGGAACTCCACCTTCGTCAGGCAGGAGGAGATGAAGGAGCTGGGGGCGGTGAGAGGGTCCGAGAGGCTGGAGATCTTCCAGAAGCTCTTCCGGCTGGAGACCTTCGAAAGGGCCCAGAAGAAGGCGGAAGAGCAGCTGCGTCAGATGGAGCTGAGAGTCGTAAGCGGCGAAGAGGGATTGAAGTGGGAGATCGCGTGGCGGGATGAGCTGAGGGCGTCAATACCGAAGAAGAGAGAAGAGATAAGAGAGCACGAAAGAGAAGTCTCTAAGAGGGATGGGGAGAGCGCCGTGCTGAATAGAGCGCTTGAGGAGAAGGAGAGGGAATTCAAGGTCCTCCAGGCCGCCCACGAGGATTATCTGCGGGCCAGCCAGACTGCCAGGGAGAGCGCAATAGCGGTCGAGATCGCAAAGAAGAAGCTCCTCGAAGCCCAGGAGAAGCAGAAGAGCGCCGAAGGCCTCAAGGAGCGGATAAGGCATCTCCAGGAAGAGATGAGGGAGTACGAAAGGGCAGAGAAGGAGAAGGCGCTGCTGGAAGCCCTTAAAAACAGGCATGAGGCCCTCCAACTGGAGGCGCGGCTTGCCGAGAAGAGGAGGCAGGGGATCGAGAGGGACCGTGAGGAAGATAGAAAGCGGGCCCTGAGGCAGATCGAGACCCTCGATGGTCGGATAAAGGGGCTCAAGACCGACTTGAATCGCGACGAGGCCTTCGATCTGTTACGACTGGAGGGCGTCCTCTCGGAGCGCATCCAGCGTATAGGAAAGGAGCTCCAGTGGCTCTCAAGGAACAAGGCCCTCGTGACGGCGCTGGGCAGGGAGCGGGAGGACTCTGCGGCGGAGCTCACCGAAGTCTCCACCAAGGCCAGGGGGATAAATGTGGATTCCTTCGTGCTCTCCGAGATCCAGAACCAGTTGAAGGAGCAGCAGAAAGAGCTTGGGGAGAAGGAAGCCAGATATCAAAAAGAGATCCGAGAGGCTGACCAGGAGCTTGCAGAGATCCAGGACCGGATAATGGTCCTGGGCTTCGACGAGGAGAAGTTCGCCATCGTCGCTGGGAAAGCAGCCTCTCTTGAGGGCAAGAAGGGGGAGCTGGAGGGCCTACGCTCTAAACTCGAGGAGGTGGGCGATGCCTCGGAACTCGTAGAGGAGCTTGCTCAGCAGCTCCGGGGGCACAAGAGACGGTCGGCAGAGCTATCGGCCCAGGTGAGGGCCCTCGCGGCAGTGGAGGGGAAGTACGCCGCTGCCAGAGGTCAGATAGATGCCCTGAGAGAAGACTACAATGCTACCGGGAGAAAGATCTCTGAGATGCGTGGCAGGAAAACGGCGCTGGAAAGGTCCTTGCTGGAAGAAGAGACCAGGTTGCGGTCCCTTGAAGAGAAGATCGCGAAAGCCGCAGAGGAGATGAGGTCCCTCAGGGAAGAGACGGAGGTGCTGGCGATCCTGAAGAACAGCATCTTCCACAAGAAAGGCATCGTCCTGTACGCCATCAATCACCTTCTCCCCCATCTAGCCGTTGAGGCGTCAGAGAACCTATCGGACCTCACCGACGGCAGGTTCACCAAGGTCCGCCTCCTCCCCTACGAAGAGAACAGCCGCTACGGCATAAGGATAGAGATAGAGGGAAAGGACGGCCTCTTCCATGACGTCCAGGAGTTCAGCGGCGGGGAGAAGACCCAGATAAACGCCGCCCTGCGATTCGCCATAGCCAAGGAGCTGGCCGGGATGCCCCAGGTGGGGAGGAGCTACGGGAGGATGAAGACCCTCTTCATCGATGAAGGGGACCTGGGCTCCCTTGATACCGAGGTGAGCCGGGAGCTCTTTGTGAGGAAGCTCTTCGACATGGGTAGGTTCTTCGAAAAGGTGGTCCTCATAACCCACCTGACCGAGGTGGCCGAGAGATTCCCTGGGAAGATCAGGGTGATCGCCACGGAGGATGGAAGGTCCAGGCTAGAGGCGGCGGTCTGATGGACATACTTGGAGGACTGGAGGTGCTGGGGAAGTACAAGAGACTCGGGGAGGAGGTGGGAAGAGGTCGGTTGGAGGAGGTCTCCAGATCTATCAAACCCTTCGAGTACCCCGAAGGTACCAGAGACCTCGTAGCCATAGACGGCTCCCACACCTTCGTCCTCCATCTGGCAGGCCTCTGGCTGGCCCTCATCAGGGTCGGGGCCCTCCACTACGAGTTCCGGGGCGATTATAGGATGAGGGAGCTCTATTCCGAGGAGAGCATGGCGGCCGTATCTCTCCACGAGGAGTTCGTCAAGGAGCAGGACGGGCTCTACAGGGCGATCCTGGAGAGGGGCAAGAGGCAGGGGAATCTGCATACCTACATGGTGGGCGAGTTCCGGCGGCTGGCGGAGCTCAGGATGGCAGGGCGCCTGGCGGAGAAGCTCTCCGACACCATCATAGCCCTCGATGGGCCCCTGGCGACGCCCCCCTTGGAGGAGTTCTCAAGCACGATGGAGGGTGCCATGGAGGCCTGCCGAAAGAACGGGAATACGCTGGTGGGGGTCTCGAAGGACTCCAATACCCACTCCTTGGACTCCCTCTTCAGCGACGGGGAGCTCTTGGCGAGGTTGGAGAACGGAGAAGGGCTCTTCTATCTTCCGGTGACCCCCAAGAAGGCAGAGCCCCTCTGCCTCCACGGCGAGGTCTATTTCGCCAGGCTCTATCCTGGCGCAAAGAGATGGTTCAGGGTGGATATAGGCGTCCCAAGGGGCGAACCAGAGGGCGTCTTTCCCCAGCTGGCCTCCTACGCCCGCTCGGCCCTCTGCCCTGGTTATCCATACCCACTCCTGGAGGCCCACAGGTACGCGGTGGAAGTGAGGCGGATGGAGGAGGTCTACGACCGAATCCTCACGGACCTCGGGCCCAGGTACGGCATAACTCCCGAGGAGATCTTGCGGGGGAGGACCGATGCAGAAGGAGGTTCCAAGGCCCTCTTCCACAGGGACCTGGATCTCCTATCGAGGTGATGACATGAAGATAGGCGAGGTGATATCGGCTTCGGTCCTCTCCGGGATAGAGGTCAAGCTGGGACTGGAGAGCCCCGAGGGGCTGAAGGTGGGCTACCCCATCATAGTGGAGGGTGCGAGCTACAGCTTCTACTGCATAGTCCAGGACGTCTATATCCCCAGGTCCGAAGTGATAGATCGGATCGCTGGCTCCAGGGCTGGAGAGGCCCTCATCCCCCTGGCCGGGCACGAGGGCGTGGAGGGGAGGCTCTTCTCACCCAGGGCAAGGCTCAAGCCGGTCCAGCTCATCGATCGGGATGGACAACTGGGGGAGCCCGAGACGATACCTCATTACCTCGCCCCCGTCAGGCTGGCGGAGACGGTGGACGTGGAGAAGATCTACACCCCGGCCCCCACCTCCCTCCCCATAGGCAACCTGAGGGGGCTCAAGGACTTTCCCATCCCCCTGGACTTCAAAAGGCTGGTCGAGAAGCCCTTCGCCCTCTTCGGTAGGACCGGGATGGGGAAGAGCATCCTTTCGAAGATCGTCTGCTGCGGCATCCTGGGGCGAGGGGTGGCCTCGGTCCTGATCTTCGACATGCACCAGGAGTACGGGATGTTCTCCAGGACCGACAACTCCCCGGGGCTGAAGTACTTCTTCCCCGAGGGGGTGGAGGTCTTCACCCTGGACCCCGGGGGCAACAGGGAGGCGAAGCCCTTCCTGATAGACCCCAGGGAGATAACGCCGGCCGATATCATCGTGGCCTTCCAGGATGTCACTCCCCAGATGGTGGATGCCCTCTACGCCGTCCAGAGGAGGAAGGGTGCCAGGGATCTGCCGTCGGCCATAAGGGAGGCGACGCCCGAGGAGTACGAGGGGAAGGTCCACGGCGGCGCTTTACAGGCACTCCAGCGCAGGGTGGAACGCTTCGGGCGCCTCGGCTTCGTCCAGGGCACTACAGCCGGAGACGCCTTCCACCAGATGGTCGGCCTGATAAGGGCGGGTAGGTCCATCGTCCTGGACTTCGGGAGGTACGGCCATGAGACCATGGCATATCTCTTTGTGGCCAATCTCCTGGCCAGGCGGCTCTACGAGCTCTACACCGAAGGGAAGGAGGACTATCCCCGCCTGGTGGTCTTCCTGGAGGAGGCCCACAAGTTCCTGGACCCCAGGGTGGCCCCCTATACCATCTTCGACCGATTGGCGAGGGAGACCAGGAAGTTCAACCTCATCCTCGGCCTCGTGGATCAGAGACCCTCACGGATCGACGAGGAGGTTAGGTCTCAGGTCGCCAACAGGCTCCTCCTCTCCTTGAAGGATCCCGCGGATGTTGCCTCTGCCCTGGCAGGCATACCGGACAGGGCCGTCTGGGAGGGCGTCCTCTCTTCCATCCCCCCCAGATCGGCGCTGGTGGTGGGGGACGCCATCAGGGTCCCGACGGTGGTAGAGATCATGGAGTACGGGACCAAGCGGATGAGGGATGCCCTGGGGAAGGAGGGGCTGGACGGCGCTGAGATGGAGGAGATCTCCAGGAGAGCGGAGAAGCTCTTCGAGTGATGCGTCAGAGGCCTTTGAGAAGATAAAAGATGGCCGTTGCAAGGGATACGACCAGGATGACCATCGTAGCCAGCGGTGCTCTCATACTCCTCCCTCTTATCAGTAGTTTTACAAAAAGCTATTTAAATCTTGCTATTTTAAAAATAGATAGTATTAAAATAAATAAAAGATGGCGAGGAATCCCCTGGCCCCAAAAGGTATAGACGTACCTATACCTTCCGGACGTTTATGGCC
>JACQPM010000038.1 GCA_016207475.1 Methanobacteriota archaeon
GCGGGAGCTGGCGATCTTCCTGGGGCTGAGCGGCGCCATGGTTCCCGCAGGGATGCGGAAGGTCATAGCCTTCCTGGTGAGGGAGCGCCTCGTGGACTGCGTCGTGAGCACCGGGGCCAACCTCTTCCACGACACCGCCGAGGCCCTGGGCA
This sequence comes from Methanobacteriota archaeon, assembly GCA_016207475.1. GTDB lineage: Archaea > Hydrothermarchaeota > Hydrothermarchaeia > Hydrothermarchaeales > JACQPM01 > JACQPM01. The sequence goes on from JACQPM010000038.1 coordinate 153, forward strand.
CGAAACACTACATGGGCTCCGCCCTGGCGGACGACGAGGACCTCTTCCGCCACGGCATAGACCGCATGTACGACGTCTTCGGCCTCGAGGGCAAGTTCCGGGAGACCGACAGGCTGGTGGCCAAGTTCGCCAAGACCCTCGATCCGGGGAGGGAGTACTCCTCCCGGGAGTTCATGCACCTCTTCGGCCTGGAGGTGGCAAGGCGGGGCGGGGACAAGAACTCCATCGTGGTCTCGGCGGCCCAGGGAAATGTCCCCGTCTTCGTCCCGGCCCTGGGGGACAGCTCCATAGGGATCGGGCTGATGATAGCCAGGAGGAAAGGGCTGAGGATAAACGTCAGCCCCATGAAGGACGTGGACGAGATCACCCAGATCGTGGAGGAGACGAGGAAGAGCGGCGTGGTCTACGTGGGGGGCGGGGTGCCCAAGAACTTCATCCAGCAGACCGAGGTGATCACCTCCATCCTGGGCCTCGACCTGGGCGGGCACGAGTACGCGATCCAGTTCACCACCGACGCCCCCCACTGGGGCGGCCTGAGCGGCTGCACCTTCGAGGAGGCCGTCTCCTGGGGGAAGATCGACCCCGTGGCCAGGAAGGTCCAGTGCTTCGTGGACGCCACCATCGCCCTGCCCATCGTGGCCCACGCCCTCCGGGAGAAGGCCATGGGGATGAAACGCCGGGTCCCGGAGTTCGACTGGTCGGGGGAGAGGCTCAAGGCGCGGTTCAAGGGCCGGAAGATAGGGAAGCATGGCAGGTAAGGCCCCACCCGGCCTGACCCCGTTGGAGAAGCTCCAGCCGGCCGTCCTCCTCTCTGCCATAGTCCTCGGCCTGGCCGCCAGCCAACTTGCACCAGTCCTGGCGATGACCTCAAGCAAACTGATCACCCCGGCCCTCGTAGGGCTCCTCTACTCCATCTTTCTGATGGTTCCTGTGGGAAGGATTGCTTCGGCCCTCCGCGATAGGAGGAGCATAGGCCTCGCCCTGGCCATCAACTTCGCCCTAGTCCCGATCCTGGCCTGGGCCCTTGGGGCCCTCTTCCTGAGGGATCATCCGGCCCTGTGGGTAGGGCTCATCATGTACTTGGTGACCCCGTGTACCGATTGGTATCTCATATTCACCAACCTGGCGAGGGGGAATGTCCCCCTGGGGGTGGCCCTCCTCCCCTGGAACCTAGTGCTCCAGATACTCCTCCTCCCCATCTATCTCCTCATCTTTGCAGGGAGATTGGTTCCTATCGATATCTCTGCCCTGGCATGGGGTCTGCTACTCTTCTTCGTACTGCCATTCTCCTTAGCAGTCCTATCCCGCAGGGCGATGCGGGCTTGGAGAGGGGAGTTTGGGAAGGCTTTCAGTTCCACCATGCCGGTGGTCCAACTGGCGCTCCTGACATTGGCGATCTTCGCCATCTTCGCCTCCCAGGGGGGCGTTGCTATGAGAAATCTCGGCCTCCTGAGCCTCCTTCTCTTGCCCATACTGGCCTATTTTGTTATAATATTCCTCTCGGCCCAATCCCTAGGGAGGGCGGCTGGGCTACGGGGAGAGGACGCTCTTGACCTTCACGACCTCTGCCAGGAACTCTCCCGTTTCCCTGGCCATAGCCATCGCCGCCTTTCCCGAGTCCCCCCTCATAGTCATGGTGGTGGCCATAGGCCCGGTGATAGAGCTCCCGATTCTCTCCCTGATGGCCAGGTATCTCCCCAGGCTAGCCTGACCTATTGGGCCTTCACGGCCAGCTGGCTCACCTTGGCAGCCAGCGCCGAAGCTATCTTCCTGAAGGCCTCGGCGTGGGGCGACTTGGGATCAGATTTCACAATAGGCCTACCCTCGTCCCCCCCAACCCTTATCTTGATGTCCAGGGGTATCTCCCCGAGGAAGGGGACACTGAACCTCCTGGAGGCCCTCTCCCCGCCCCCGTGGCCGAAGACCTCGGTGCTCTTCTGGCAGTGGGGGCAGAGGAAGTAGCTCATATTCTCCACGATCCCCAGGATGGGGACGTTCATCCTCTGGAACATCATGAGGCCCTTCATGGCATCCTCCAGCGCCACGTCCTGGGGGGTGGTCACTATCACGGCGCCGGTCAGGGGTATGGACTGGCTGATGGTCAGCTGGGCGTCCCCGGTACCGGGAGGCAGGTCTATGATCAGGTAGTCCAGCTCCCCCCACTCCACCTCCCCCAGGAGCTGCTGTATCGCCCGCATCACCATGGGCCCCCGCCAGATGACGGGCGTATCCTCCCTCAGGAAGAAGCCCAGGGACATGAGCTTGACGCCGTAGCTCTCCAGGGGGACGATCTTCTCCCCAGCGCCTTCGGGCTGGCCGTGGGCCCCCATCATTGTAGGGATATTGGGGCCGTAGATGTCCGCATCCAGGAGCCCCACTTTAGCTCCTGCATCGGCCAGGGCTATGGCGACGTTTACGGCCACCGTGGATTTCCCAACCCCGCCCTTTCCCGATCCGACGGCGATGGTGTTCTTGACGCCTGGTATGAGCTCCTGCTTTGGGCCTGCGGGCCTGACCTGGGCCGTCACCCGGACCTCCGCCTCCCGCACCCCGGGGACCCTCAGGACCGCCTCCCTCGCGGCCCCCTGGATCTGGGCTGCCAGGGGGCAGGCAGGGGTGGTCAGGACGACGGTGAAGGAGACCTTGGACCTCTCCACCTCTATATCCCTCACCATGCCGAGGGTCACCAGGTCCTTCCCCAGCTCCGGGTCCATCACCTTGCTCAGGGCCTTCCGCACATCCGCTTCGGTAACCATGGTCACACCTCCTAAGACGTCAGGATAGCAACGCACAGCAATACTAGAATCCCCAGGAGGACATTGGTCCTTGATAGGACCCTCACCCGGTTCTGGAGCCCCTCGGTATCGGCGCCGGGGGCCGAGGAGAGCTCCACGAGCCTGGGCCCAAGGACGAAGTCGTGGAGGTAGCTGAGGGCTATCATCCCGGCCACCAGAGCTATCTTGATGCTCAAGACGATGCCGTAGCTCGTCGAGAGGAGGTTATCCCAGGTCATGCCCCGGTCCATGGCCAGGAGGACCCCGCTGGGCACCAGGACCGCCACTGCCCCCCAGCCCACGTAGCTGAACCTCTTCCCCACCTGCCCCACCAGCTCCATCCTCTGGCCGGGCTCCAGGCGCCCCCTGAGGGCAGGGACGATCACCAGGACCAGAAAGAGCATCCCGCCCATCCAGGTCACGGCCGCCATGAGATGGAGCCAGCGGACCAGGACTATGCCTGTCAGGGCCCTCACCCGCCGTGGACGAAGACCGGCAGGCACCGTACGCAGACGTACTCCTTCTTCCCCTGGTAGCGGTACTCGATCAGCCTCACTGCATCCTCTCCCTTCCCGCACTTGCTGCACTTCACCGTCTCCATTCCGTCACCCCACAAGCTATTGTCCACGATTTTATGATAAAGTTATTTATAATCTGATGCCGATATATACTAGGGGTGTGTTATGGTTGTAGCGGGAGTCCTTATTAAAACAGAACCAGGGAAGACAAAGGCGGTCCTGCGGGCCTTGAGGAAGGAGAAGGGGATCAAGTACGCCTACGCCGTCTTCGGGAGATACGACATAATAGCTACCATCACCGAGGCCAAGAGCCTGGACGACGTGGCCAAGATAATAGCCGAGAAGGTCGGGTCCCTGGAAGGCGTGAGGAATACAGAGACGCTCATCGTGGCAAATATCTGAAGCCTGGAGCGCCCTGGCAGGAATAGGATAGAGGAGCCCCTTCCATGGCTCCTCACCAGGTAAACTAAAAGAGAGGGTGGAAGGCTACTTCTTGATGTCTATCGTGTCGACGACCTTCTTCCACTTGTTCCCTTCCATCTGCATGACCCAGACCTTACCCAGGCACGCACTCCCCTTGGGCTTGTAGTCGTTGGCCAGCCTCTTCACCTCATCCACGGAAGGTTTCTTGTCAGTCTTCTTCAGGGTGACGAACCTCTTGGCCTCTACCCCTTTCATGGTCTTCCCCTTTATCTTCACGTCCCTGTTCAGGTACTCCAACCCGTTTACGTAGTACATTGGACCCTTACCTCCGGTACTGTATAAGGGACCAGGATATATAAATAAGTTTTGGTCCTGGAAGGCTACCGGAACTCCAGCACCTCACCTGCTTTTATTCCCACGGCCTCGGCCCGTCCAGCGGGGATCTCCAGGACCGAAGCGCACCCCCGCCGGGGGGTGTAGAGCCTCCAGGGCCTGAGGGTCTTGAGGTCCATCACCCTCCCAGCACCGTCCAGGAAGACGAGGTCGATGGGGAACCGCATGAAGAAGGTGTGGATGGAGCAGGCCCAGCAGGACGCAAACTTTATCAGGAGGCCCTCCTCCTCCCCCAGGCGCTCCCGGAACATCAGCCCCCTCAGCCTCTCGACGAAGGTCCGGGCCTCCCCTGCGGTGCAGAGCCTCTCCCCCCTGACATAGACCTCGTACCCCATGGTGGTTCCTTATACAAACTATAAATATAAAGGAACGCAGACCTCTTGGCGTGGAAGAGGGAGAGTACCTCCGTATCTACCGTTCCCTCAACTCCCTCGAGGACTTGGCCGAGTTCGACCATCCCAGGGGAGTCCTCCTGGCGATCCTCACCCAGAAGGCGGTGAGAAGGGCCAAGGCCCAGTACCGCCGGGTGGAGGCCGATGCAGATTCCCTGAGGGAACTATGGTCCGGGGGTACCCGGATGCTGGCCATAGCCAGGGCCGTTGGGCTCCCTCCGGTCCTGGCCGCCTCCATCATCCTCAGGGGGGAGGGCCTCTCCAGGCGGAGGGTGAGGACCCTCCTGAGGGACCCCAAGAGGGCCAGGGGACGGCTCGGGGAGGAGCTCTCGGAGGTCGTCAGGGAGGACTTCGTCTATTCCCCATGGGCCCACGGGCTCCAGGTGGAGAGGGGCAGGGCAGGGGAGAGGATTATAGCGCGGTGGCTCTCGGGCCTGGGGCTCAGGTTCATTCCTGAGGGGGCAGGGGACGGCGGAGGCAAGACGCCGGATTTTCTCCTGGAGGACCCCCTCCCCTTGGAGGGCTTGGAGGTGCGGTGGGTGGAGAGCAAGGCCAGCTTTGGGGATAGGGTGGAGCACAAGAGGTATATAGAAAAGCAGTTTGCGGGATACGCAGGGGCATTTGGCCCCGGGATGGTAGTCTACTGGCAGGGCTTCCTGCCCACCATCCTGCCCATGATGGACCAGATCCTGGTGAAGGATCACACCTTCTTCCCAGAGTTCAGGGCGGACCTGGAGCCCATATTGAACCCGGTCATCAGAGCTCCCTGAGCTCTCCCACTCCGTCAGCCTTCTTCCTCCGCCGGTACAGGACAATGGCCAGGACCAGGAGGAGTAGGGCACCGCTCCCCACCATCTTCAGGACCCTCCTCTGCCTGGCCATCTCCTGGGCCTGGATGGTAGCCCCCACGGCTGCCTCAACACCCCTGGAGGCCAGGGAGGCGTTGGTCAGCTGGTCGTATGTCGAGCGGTACAGCTCCACCGCATCCTGATACTCCCCTCTCTCGAAATGGGCATCTGCCTCTCTCATCAGCTCCCTCCCGCCCTGGAGCATCCCTCTGGCTGCCCCAAGGGTCTCCTCCTGACCGGAGTAGACATCGGGGGGGAGCGTGGCGTTGTTGGCGCTTAGGGTCTGGGAGGCAGCCCCCAGGAGGACCTCAGCCTCCACCTGTCTGTTATAGGTCGTGTCCTTCGCCGTCTGGGCTATCGCCCTTGAGAGCACCTGGAACCCTTCCACCACCCTCCTGCTGGCATTCAAGGTCCTGGTGGAGTAGCTCCTGCTCGCGTCGAAGGTCCCGCCGTTGTAGGCATCCTGAGCCTTGTCAAGGTCCTCCTTCACAGGAGCGAGGAGCTTCATCGAGCCCTTCAGGTTCTCCTTGAAGGATTCGGTGGGGAGGCCCATCTTGGAGAGGCCCTTGAGCATGGATGTCACGCCGTCGGAGAGTCCCAGAGCAAGATTGTAGTTGTCGTGGGCGGCCTTGAGGCCCAGCCTGGCCTGCTCCTCAAGTCCCAGGAGGCTCCTCCTCTCCTTGACCGCCGTCTCCTCGGCCAGGAGGGCCATCCCCCTGGCCTCCGTAGCGTTTGTCGTCACCTCGTCGGCCATGGCCCTGGCAACCTGGTAGCTCCTCCCGTCGAACCTCTTCTTTGCCTCTCTGTATCCCCTTCCCGCCTCCCTCAGCCTCTCCTGGGCATCTGAGAGGAGCACCTCGGCTCGGGTGGTGTTTATCCCGATCTCCCGGGCGCTGGATATAGTGCTACCTGCAGTGACCACCGTGGAATTGGCCAGCTCCAGGGCCTCCATGGCAGAGTTCAGCGCCCTAAGGGCGTCTCCCTTCTCCGTTATTACGGTGCTCTTGGCCTGGTCCGCTAGGCTGTAGGCCTTCTCGGCCTCGCCTTTGGCCACGTTGGCCAGGTTCTCAGCCTCGTTAGCCAGGGAGGTAGCCCGGGAGTAGCTCCCATTGTTCAGGTTGCGGTTCGCCCCGTCAAGCCTAACCCGCGCCTCCAGGAGGTGCCCCTGAGAAGAGGCCACGAGGCTGTCGGCCTCGCTCGTGTTGGCACCTATGGCCACGGCATCCTGGAGGACCTTCTTGGCGATATTGAGGCTGGTGGTGGCAAAGTCTATGGCATTCTGGGCTATGTTTATACCAGTGGTCGCCGTAGCCCTGGCCTGGACCTCCTGCTGGTACTCCGAGTCATCGTAGTTTATGAGGAACGTGAGAGAAGTGTTGTAAACACTTCTGTCCAGGGGGTTGTAGGACTGGAGCCTGATCACCACCGTATGCTCCACACTGCCGGAGCCTGATCCCCTTGGGGGGGCCGCCACGGGGACGGTGAAGATCTTCACCCCTCCAGGGGCTATGGTCGTGAAAGCCGAAGGGGGGTAGTCGTCCAGCCTGTAGGACGTGGCTATGCTGAAGAGGGTGTTGTTGTTGGCCACCGAGAATGTGATGATGGTGCTCTGTCCTGTCTTGAGGTCCACGGAGGCTGGGGAGAGGGGCTCCACGGTATAGGAGATGGCGTAGACGCCGGGGAGGGCGGATAGGAAGAAGAGGGCTATGAGCAGTTTCCCAGCCATCAGTCCCTGGGTCTATGGGCGGCACCATATAAAGCTTGCCGGTCAGAAGATTTATAGAAGATCCCGAGGAGGCAGTAGTATGGGACCGAACGAGGGTATCCTGTGCATAGCCCACAGCAAGGACGTGGATGGCATAGGCTGCCACGCCATCGCCCACAGATACGCGACGCTGAAGGGCATCCCCATCGAGCATCGCTTCGTTGGCTACATGGCTCTCTGTGAGACCTTCCAGGAGGCGGCCGGCGGCTCCTGGGGCGAGGTCATAGTGGCCGACCTGGGCTACAACGCCGGGCTCGAGGGGTGCTTGGACGCCCTCCGAGTCCTGGGGGACAAGACCAAGGTCCGGTGGTTCGACCACCACGACTGGTCTGGGAAGGGAGCGGTCCTCCAACTGCCCATAGAATTCCATCTCCGGCCTGAGGTATGCGCCTCCGAGGCGCTGGCCGGGGCCCTCCTCCCCGGCGATGGGGTTGCAGAGAAGGTCGCCGCCATGGCCCGCCACCACGACTTCAGAGAGGAGGATGCGGGGGCCTGGAGGCTCTACGAGGTCATCTCCTCGGGCTACGACAAGCTCAGGCTGGTTGAGGCCCTGGCGGAGGGGGTCTTCTGGAGCGAGGAGCTGGAGGACTGTTACAGGGGATACCAGCGGGTCAAGGAGGAGGGCTACAGGTACCTGGAGGCCCGGACCAGGCTCTATAAGGTGGGGCCTTACACCTGCCTCCTGGGCTTCTCCAGGGACGAGCTGAGCTCCACACTGGCCGCAAGCCGCCTCCTGGAGGGGGGCACCGACCTGGTCCTCTGCCTCTGGGCGAGCGGGAAGGTCAGCCTCAGGAGGAACAACCCCTCCATCGACCTGCGGGCGCTGGCAGAGCTCTTCGGGGGCGGGGGGAGGGAGGAGGCAGCCGGGGGCTACCTGGGCCATCGGGTGGCGGAGGAGCGCTACTTGGAGGCCTTCGGGGAGGCGGCGGAGAGGCTCGCCAAGGGCCTCAAGTAATCTTAACCTCCTTCCCCTCCAGCCCGGAGAGCCCTTCCCCGAGCACCCTCATGAGGGTCTCCAGCTCCTTCCCAAGGGTCTCAGATTCTACTTCGCGTCGATCGAGCTCCTGCTGGACGGCGGCCATAGTCTCCTTTGCGTCCCTGAGGCGTGCCTCCAGGACCGCCCTCTCCATGAGGAAGGGGGAGGCATCTATCTCTGCCCCCAGGGCCCGCTCCTTCTCCCTGAGGGCCGAGAACTCCGTCAGGAGCCCGGGGAGCGCCGACCTCAGGACCGCGATCCTGGGCAAGGCCTTCTCCCTATCCCTTGGATCCAGGTCGAGGCCCCCAATGGAGGCCTCGAGCCCGTCCAGGATGGGAAGGAGTTCCTTCCCATCTGCACCCAGAAGGGATGCCGGCTCCTCCACGAGGCCCTCCACGAGGGCTTCCTCTGCCCCCTTTCCATCCAGGAGCCTCTTGTATTTCTTCAACGCCCTCCTCAGGGGCGAGACCATGCTCACGGCCTTTGCCCTCGCACCTTCCAGATCCTTCCGGCAGACCTCCAGCTCCGCCTCCAGTCCCTTCTGCCTCTCCGCCCCCATACCATCAAGGAGCCTCGAGAGCTCCTCCCCCAGCCTCTCTACCTCCACCTCCAGCCCGGCTGCCTTGGCCCCGAGGCCCTCCTTCTCCGCACCGAGCCTCTCCGCCGATGCTTTCACCTCCGCAAACCTCCTGGCCTTCTCCCTTAGAAGCTCCAGCTTCTTCAGGGCCTCCACCCTTTCGTTGGTCCCATCCTTCAGTTCCCTCGAGGCGTCCAGGATCCGGTTGAGGACAGTCCCAAGCCTCAGGATCTCCTCCTGGAAGACCGAGGCGACCAGCCTCCCATGCCCGAGCTGGACGATCTGGACGGTCTTCATGGACGCCATGACAGAGTTCTGGAAGGCCAGGAGATCTGGGAAATCTCTCGGTCTTGGTCCCATCCGCCCCAGGGCATCCCTCATCCCCTTCAGGTAGAGGGGCTTGGCCGTCAATACAGGCCTATACACCCGCCCCTTTATCTCATCAGGGAGTTCGTGGACCTCCAGCTCCTCCAGGACCTCCAGGGCCTTCTCTCTCTGGGCCGGGATCTCATCTGCCACGGGGAGGAGGTCCTTGTACGCCTCCTCCTTCAGGGCCTCCATCCTCCCCCCCAGGAACCCCTCCAGCCCCCTCCATTCCAGGACTAAGGCTTCCGCTTCCGCCTCCCTCTTACCGAAGATCTTCCTCAGGAGGTCAAGGCCCATCGTTGGGATTACGCCACCAAGGGATAAAAATTTACCTAAGTAGGCATAGCATAGGGCATGGAGCTCAAATTTGGAGGGAGGGTCTTCAGGCCGCAGGTCCGGATGCTGGGGGAGCTGACGGGCGTCCTCAAGGAGGAGGTCCATGAGCCCGACGTGCCCGTGTATTTCATGTACCGGGACCTCTATCTGAGCGTGAGGGACAGAGAGAGGGCCCAGGGGCTGGGGCTGCGGTACGATATGACGATAATCCCGCCCCGCAGCTTCGGCGAGGAGTACGTCAAGACCCTGGGCCACTACCATTCCCATGCTCCTGGCACAGATCTCTCCCATCCGGAGATATATGAGGTCCTCCAGGGGAGGGCCCACTACCTCCTCCAGCGTCTCCAGGGAAACAAAGTTACGGATGTAGTGGCGGTGGAGGCGGGGGAAGGAGAGAAGGTGATCATACCGCCGGGCTACGGCCACGTCACCATAAACCCTTCCCTCCAAGTCCTCAGGATGGCCAACTGGGTGGCCAGGCCTTGCGAGTCCCTCTCTGGGCCTTACAAGGCGATGAGGGGGGCGGCCTACTACGAGCTCGCCTCCGGCTGGGTCAGGAACCCGAGGTACGGCGATCTCCCGCACCTGAAGACGGTGAAGGCAAAAGGTCACCTGGCCCTCGGCCTGGCGAAGAGGGAGGAGATCTACGGCCTCATAAGGTCAGATCCGGACAGGCTGGCCTTCCTGACGAGGCCCCAGGACTTCAAGGAGTTCTTCCAGGGGTTGCTGGAGTGACGCAACTGGGCCGTAGCTCGTTGGATGTTCAAAAATAGGATAGAAAGCCAACCCAGGGCACCAGCGGGATAACCTGGTGTTGGGGGAAGGCATAACGCCTTCCCAGAACCTTCACTTCTTCTTTTTCTTGGTAGCCTTCTTCGTCTTTTTTGTTGCCATTGGTCAGCAGCCTCCTTTCAGCACTCTAGATACGTCTATCTTCTCCCCGCTATAAATACCCTCCTATTTCTGCAGCATGTAAAAAGCCAGTGAACTCAGAAAAAAGTTTTATTGCTTAACCTCAATGTTGTCTATAAACCAGCTTTCCATGATTCTGCGTTTCAAACTCTATTGATGCTACTTACCCCCGAGAGATGAAACACTAGAGAAGCGGGCAACCAAATAAACACAGAAGAATTTTTATACGCCCAAATCGAAGTACCCCTGAGGTGGTCTCATGGATACGGAGCGGTTCGTCGGATACATCCTCTATGCCGTGGGGATCATAGGCGGCACCGAGGGAGTGGTGAAGAAGAGCATACCGATAAGCGTGGTGGCCATGGTAGTGGTCATAGTAGGGAGCTACCTCCTGGTGAAGAAGGAGTAGCTTCCAGGATAGCTGGGAGGGGCATGATACCTCGGAGGGAGCTGGGCAAGACCGGGAGGAGGGCCACCATCCTCGGCCTGGGCGGGGAAGGGGTCCTGCGGACCTACGGCCGCGAGGCGGAGGCGCGGGCCCTCATCGAGAGGGCCCTCGATCTGGGGATAACTTATCTCGAGTCCGCCAGGGCCTACTCCGGGTCCGAGGCCTACTATGGCCTTGCCCTGGGAGATAGGCGGGAAGATATATTCCTGGCCTCAAAGTCCCACGCCCGGGACAAGGCGGGGGCAAGGGCCCACCTGGAGACCACCCTCTCGAATATGCGGACCGATCACCTGGACCTCTGGCAGGTCCATGACGTACGGACGGAGGGGGACCTGGAGGAGATCTTCGGGCCAGGGGGGGCGATAGAGGCCTTCGACGAGGCGAAGGAGGAGGGGCTGACGAGGTTCGTTGGCCTTACGGGCCACCAGGACCCGGCCATCTTAACGAAGGCGATGGACCTCTACGAGTTCGACACGATCCTCATCCCTGTCAACCCGGCGGAGCCCCGCTACAGGTCCTTCCTGGAGCACGTCCTCCCCGCCGCCAAGGAGAGGAAGATGGGGGTCATCGGCATGAAGGTCTATCTCAGAGGCTTAGCTTCCCGCCTCCCGGGCTACCGGTCCATGGAGCCCTTCTACAGGTTTGCCCTCTCCCAGGGCGTATCCACTGTGGTCATAGGCTGCGACGACGTGGCCCAGCTGGAGGAGAACGTGGCCCTGGCAGAGGGATTCCGGCCCATGACCAAGGCCGAAGCGAGGGCCCTGATAGACGAGGTCGGACCCTACGCCAGGCAGCTGATGTACTACAAGCCTTGATTTATTTCTTTATCATGTGATCTTCCATCGCCCTGGCGTGGCGCCAGTGATGGTAGAACATCCCTAAGGTGAGGATATATAACCCTACAAATGCGAACAACGTCTCCCAGTCCATCAAAACACCTCCTGGGAGTTAGGCGGGCCCCATGGGATTTATAGGTTGGGTTTACATCGACGCTTGGTTTTGGTACTCTAGTGTAAAGGCTCGACCTTATCTTTGGGCCTCTTCTTCTCGGCGAACTCTACCCAGAAGCTGTATCCGTGCTTCCGGAAGCCCAGCGATTCGTAAAAACGGTGTGCGACCTCTCTCTCAAGGCGGCTGGAGAGCGTAACCTTGTAGCAGCCCCTTCCCCTGGAGCGGTCCATCCCGAACTCCATCAGCCGTCTTCCCACTCCCTTTCCCCTCCAATCCATATCCACTACTACGTTCTCTACAAAGCCCATGGGTGCGCCTCTGTGGGCGAGGTTTTCCATGATTAGGAGGGAGAAGGTTCCGATGATCTTCCCATCTGCCGCCGCAATGTAGATCCTGTAATCCGGATTGCGCCGGATCCTCTCGAAGATCCTCCGGGCCTCTTTGAGGGATAGGCCCAGGCCCTTCTCCAAATGGAGCTGCTCATAGAGCGCCAGGAGGAAGGGTAGGTCCCCTTCCGTCGCTTCTCGGATCTCCAGGGTCTCCGTCATGAGCCCTTCCTTCATGCCTTCAGAAATCGGCCGGTTCCCCTCCCGGTACAATCGGCCCTCTCCGTACAAATCCTTCGTTCCCAATAGATGTTCAAAGCTCTTCGGTTCGTACTTCGTTATCAAATAACCCCCTTTATTCCTGCCTTTCATCTAATAAAAATCTTGTGCCTCTCCCCACGGGTGTCTGCCCCAGCTCCCTACGGGCGCTACATTCAGACTTCACAACCACACCGCTTATCTCTCAGGATTTCAGCCTGTCTCCGCAGTGTGTCGGAGTCTTGAATCCCCTCACCTCCAGCCAAGTGGACTTCCAGAGAGCTATTGTGTCTATACCCTCTTCTCTCCATCTCATTCACCAAGTTCTGATGAACAGCGGGTGCCACTTGCACAATTTCTCTGGGGGGACGTCCCATATCCTCACTGTAGTCCTCGCCTATGCAAGGAAGCCGGATATTTAGGTTCCCAGCTCCCAGCTATGGAGGTACCGCTCCTGCTCCTTGGTGAGGCGGTCGATGGCTATGCCCATGGAGTCGAGCTTGAGCCTCGCCACCTCCTTGTCCATCTCCTCAGGGACCGGGTAGACGCGGTTCTCCAGCTTCTTGCCCTCCTTCTTTATGTACTCGGCCGCTAGCGCTTGGTTGGCGAAGGACATGTCCATGACCGAGGCCGGATGCCCCTCGGCCGCCGCCAGGTTGATCAGCCTCCCCTCGCCTAGGAGGTATATCCTCCTGCCGTCCTTCAGGGTGTACTCGTCCACGTAATCCCTTATCCTCCTCTTCCCCTTTGCCATGGCCTCGAGGTCCGGGATCTTTATCTCGACGTTGAAGTGGCCGGCGTTGGCCAGGATCGCGCCGTCGCGCATGGCCCGGAAATGCTCCCCCCTTATGGTGCTGGTGTCACCCGTGACAGTGACGAAGATCTCCCCCTCCTTGGCTGCCTTGGCCATGGGCAGGACCCGGTACCCGTCCATCACGGCCTCCAGGGCCTTGAGGGGGTCGACCTCGATGACGATGACGTTGGCCCCCATCCCCTTGGCCCGCATGGCCAGGCCGCGCCCGCACCAGCCGTAGCCGCAGACCACGAAGTTCTTCCCGGCCAGGAGGATGTTCGTGGCCCTGAGGATGCCATCGATGGTGGACTGCCCAGTGCCATAGCGGTTGTCGAAGAAGTGCTTCGTCTTGGCGTCATTCACAGCTATGATCGGGTAGCGGAGGACGCCCTGGGCCTCCATGGACTTGAATCTAATCACGCCGGTCGTCGTCTCCTCGGTCCCGGCTATTATCTCCCGGAGGCACTCCTTCCTCTCGGCATGGATGGTGGAGACCAGGTCCCCTCCGTCGTCCATGGTGATGTTGGGCTTCGTGTCCAGGGCCTTGTGGAGGTGCTCGTAGTAGGTCTTGTTGTCCTCCCCCTTGACGGCGAAGGTGGGGATCTTGAAGTCCAGGACCAGGGAGGCGGCGACGTCGTCCTGGGTGGAGAGGGGGTTGGAGGCGCAGATGGCCACACTGGCCCCGCCGGCCTTGAGGGTGTCCAGTAGATTGGCGGTCTCGGAGGTGACGTGGAGGCAGGCAGCGAGGCGGACACCCTTGAGGGGCCTCTCCCTCGCAAAGCGCTCCTTTATGAGGTTGAGGACCGGCATCTGCCTACCGGCCCACTCGATCCTGAGCTTGCCCTTCCCAGCCAGCTTCTTATCCTTGATATCATAGTCCATGAGCACCACCAACCTCGCATTGAGGGCGGGGATATTTAAAGGCTTCCTTCGGGTTTGTCATCGTTATCCCGGGCCCATGGAGACATGCTCGAGAAGAACGCCATCCGCAAGGACCCCAGGGGCAAGCTCAGGGTGGCCCTGGTATACCCCAACAGGTACGCCGCCGGGATGGCCAACCTGGGCTACCAGATGGTCTACGACCTGATCAATTCCATGCCGCAGGTCTACGCCGAGCGCTTCTTTATTGATACAGATAAAAGCATCGAGACCCGCTCGCAACTCCGGGAGTTCGATCTCATCGCCTTCTCCTGGCAGTTCGAGGCTGATGCCCTCAATATCCTCGGGATGCTGCGGAGGGGCGGCATCCAGATACACCGGGAGGAGAGGAGGCAGATGGTCCTGGTAGGCGGTCCCTGTGCCGTAAATCCCATCCCGCTGGGACCTTTCGTGGACGCCTTCCTGGTTGGAGAGGCGGAGGTGGGCCTCCTCCCATTCGTGGAGCGGTACCGGGAGCTGAGGAGCAAGGAGCCCGAGGGCTACAGCGATCTGGCGGGATACTACTTCCCTGCCCTGGAGAACCGGACCAGGAGGGTCTATACGAAGGATCTGGACGATTACTATCCCGCGACCCAAGTGATGACCCCAGGGGGGGCCTTCGGGGAGGCCTTCCTCCTGGAAGTGGCCAGGGGGTGCGGGCGGGGCTGCTACTTCTGCCTCGGGGGCTACACCTTCAGGCCGAAGAGGGTCCGCTCCCTGGAGAGGCTCGAGAGCCTCGTGGAGGAAGGGATAAAGGCCAACAGGCCGGAGAAGGTCGTCCTCCTAGGACCTTCGGTCGCGGACCACTCCAGGATAGACGAGCTCTGCACCTTCCTCTCGGGCAAGGAGGTGGGGCTCTCCATACCTTCCCTCAGGGCCGACACCCTGACGGAGGGCATAGTCAGGGCCCTCGTCGCCAAAGGGCAGCGCACCCTGAC
>JACQPM010000039.1 GCA_016207475.1 Methanobacteriota archaeon
AGCTCGCCAAGGTCTGGGTCATGCAGATGAACGGGAACAAGTGGAAGAAGGTCATCGACACGATAAATATCAAGAAGTAGACTTCCACGCCCTCTCCGTAAACTGCCTGATGATGGGCCTGAGGAGCGCTCTTTGGCCCCATCCAGGTAGGCCCCGATCACAAACCGGCTATCTGGGGATTTAAGCCGGGGGTGAGATTCGAACTCACGTAAAGCGGATCTGCAGTCCGCTGCCTAGCCCCTAGACTACCCCGGCGTCTCTGCCTTTGCCTCGCTCCCCGCGGCCTCGGCCTTCTTCTCCTCCGGCTTCGGCCTCCTGAAGGTCTCCCTGAACTCCACCTCGTCCACGCCGTTCAGGAATTGGAAGACGTCCCTGGCCACGGCGTGCTTGCCCAGGAGGGCCTCGGCCTTGAGCTTCGTCGCCTCTGCCAGGGTGATTATGGCCCTCTTCTCCTCGAGCTTTATCTCGTGGTCGTTGGGCTCCGAGTAGGGGAAGTGGAGTTCCAGGAGGTGGCGGATCCTCTCCTCCGTCTTGTTGATCTTCTCCTCCACGTTCACCTCGTACTCCAGGACCTTCCCTGCGAGCTCGTAATTGAAGTCCACCAGGACCCGGCCGCCGCCCACGCTCTGGACCTTGCCGACCTTGTTGTCGGCCTCGATCCGCATCCCTGGTGCTGGGGCCATCCCCTGCTTCTTGAACTCCTTGAGAGGGATCACCTTGATGAGCTTTGGGTCCCTCAGCCCGTAGGCCCTCTCGGGCTGTATCTCGACGGCCTTCTTCTCCCCCACCTCCGACCCCACCAGCGCCTCGTCGAGGCCTTTTATCACATGGCCCGCGCCTATGACGATGGGCATCGCCTTGAAGCGGAACTTCTCGCTGTAGATCTTGTGCGCCTTGGCCACCTTCTCGATGGTGGTGTCGAAGACCGCCCCGCTCTCCTTTATCTTCCCTACGTAGTTGATCTTGACAAAGTCCCCTTTCTCCAGCACCATACTATCTTCCGCTCCTCAAGTACCAGCCCCGGTCCAAGATGTTCTCGATGGAGACCTCCTCTCTGGGCCCTTTGGATCTCCCGATCCCTATGACCTCAGACCGGGAGTTCACGATGAGGCACCTATCACCCCGCTGGAGTTCCCCGACGACCTTGGTGACGGACTTAGAGAACACGTCCCTCCCATATAAAACTAACTGTTCTGCCTCGTCGCTCACGTAGACCCGCTTGGCCTCCCGGCCCAGGAGGGCGGCGCCCTCCAGCCCCAGAGCGAACTCCCCCTTCCTGATCTCCCCTATGTACAGGCCGGCGAAGTAAGGCTCCCTGCCCATGGCCACCAGGGTCCTGCATGCCCTCCTGCTGGCCACGAAGACCTCCCTCCTCCCCTCTTGAGCTATGAGTATTTTCCGCCCCTTGAAGGCCCTGTCTATATCGGGGCCCAGCTCCTCCCGGAGTTCTCTCAGGGACTGGAGTTCCCGCCTATTGAGCTCCCTCAACTTCATCCAGCCTCGCCCTCACTGCCAGCTCGGAGATTATGGCGCTGTTACCGGTGGGGTCCGTTATTATTAGGTGGGCCCTGGAGCGCCCCTCCTTCAGCCTTTTTATCATGCCCAGGAGCTCCTCCGCCTTGGCCACCTTCTCTCCTTCCTCCCGCCCTTTCACCATCAGGAGAATGTCCTCGATCCTCGTGAGGACCCCCTCGATGTTGGAGATATATCCTTCGGCCTCTGAGCCCGGCGTCACTTTGACGCCCAGCTCCGGTACCTCTATGGTGGCGAAAGTGGAGCGGACGACCCTTATGTTCATGTCCTTTTCCCCTCTTATCTCCAGGGTATACCTGACGGGCTCCTTTGTCTCCAGGGCCATGACATCCGTATGCCTGTAGCCGCACCTGGTGCAGAGGGCCAATGACTCCATCGTCTCCCCGAAGTG
This sequence comes from Methanobacteriota archaeon, assembly GCA_016207475.1. Taxonomy (GTDB): domain Archaea; phylum Hydrothermarchaeota; class Hydrothermarchaeia; order Hydrothermarchaeales; family JACQPM01; genus JACQPM01. The sequence goes on from JACQPM010000039.1 coordinate 1,925, forward strand.
GGGGATCTCGTGCTTATGGAATGAGACCTCCATCCTCCCCTTGCAGAGAGGACACTCTACAAAAAGACCCATGAGAGAAAGAGCAACCTACTTGCCCATGCTCGACCTTACCCGGTCCATGGTCTCTTCGAAGGTCTGGGCCCTGGACTCTCCGGTCCGCTCCACCTTGACCCCAGGCGGCGTCATGATCAGGTGGTACTCACTCAGCCCTGCTATATCTCCACCCATGGCGAGGACGGTGTTCTTCATCTCGTCCACGGCGTGCTTCAGCTCGTTCATGGACCTCTCGGCCAGAGGCTTTATATCGAGGATTATGATGTTCCCGTCGCTCAGCTCCGTGGCAGCCACGTCCACGTCGGCGAAACCCTTCAGCTTGAAGACCTTTACGTACCTACCCGGGGCCTCGTACTGCTCCCCGCCCCCCTGGACCTGGAGCTCCACGTAATCTTCAATCCTGGAGCCTCCTTTGGTCTTCTGCCCCCCGGCCAGTTTTTGAATAAAATTCCGGATTCCCATAATCGCCTCCGTGATGGATTGCTCTATTGAATATAAAGGTTTGTTATATAAAAGGGTTTCGGGTCAGAGAGGGACCGGAAAGAGGACTTCCAGTGCCGCGAAGGTGAATACGGCAAGGCTGACGAGGGCGTTTATATGGAAGAATGCCACTGGGACGCGATCCAGCCTGCCGGCCCCCACCATAAGGTGCTCGTAGAGGAGGAGGAGGGCGATGATCAAGACGCCCATGAGGTAGAAGAGGCCGAGACCCATCATGCGCTGGACCGCGTAGAGGAGGAGGAGCGTCATGGCGTGCATGAGGGCCGAAGCCCAGAGCGCCTTGAAAGCGCCGAAGGCCGCGGGGATGGAGTGGAGCCCCATCCTCTTGTCGAACTCCATGTCCTGGCAGGCGTAGATGATGTCGAACCCCGCCACCCAGAGAGCAGCAGCAGCCGAGAGGACCAGCGGGGGGAGGGCGAGGGTCCCCGTGGCTCCCACCCAGCCGCCGAGGGGGGCGAAGGCCAGGTTGAGGCCCAGGACGAGATGGGCCGCGGCCGTGTACCTCTTGGAGTAGGGATAGGCGATGGCGAGGAGGAGGGGTACGGGGGCCAGGGCAAAGGCCAGAGGGTTCAGCCTGTGGGCCGAGTAGAAGAGGACGGCGTAGGAGACCAGGACTATGGCCCAGGCCTCCCGGATGGAGATCCTACCGCTAGGCAAGTGTCTCCCTCTAGTCCTGGGATTGAGGGCGTCCAGCTCCCTGTCGGCTATATCGCCCAGCACTATGGCCCCGGACCTGGCCCCCACCAGGGCGAGGGTGATCCAGGCGAGCTTTTCGAGACCAGGAATGCCTCGAACTGAGAGAAAGGCTCCTGCGTAGACGAAGGTGAGGGAGAAGATGTTGTGCTCGATCCTTATGAACTCCAGTACCGTCCTGAGCTTGCCCATCATGCCTTCGTACCCACGTGGACCGCCACTATCCCGCCGGTGAGGGTGTATATTGCCACATCCCTAAAGCCTGCCTCCTCCATCATCCCCTTCAGCCCTGCCCTGGTGGGGAAGGCCAGGACCGAGCGGGGGAGGTAGGTGTAGGCATCCTTCCGCCCAGATACGAGCCCTCCTATGAGAGGAAGGACCCTGAAGAAGTAGAGGTAGTAGGCCCGCCGGAAGAGGGGATTCTCGGGCTGGGTGAACTCGAGGACCACCACCCTGCCGCCCCTCTTCACGACTCTTCCCATCTCGCTCAGGGTGGTCCCTATGTCGGCGACGTTCCTGAGGGCAAAGCCTATGGTGGCGCCGTCGAAGACCTCTTCGGGGAAGGGAAGGGCCTCAGCCCTGCCGGCCTTGAACTCTATCTGCCCCCCGTGCCCGCCCCCTTTCACCTTCTCCCTCGCCACCTGGAGCATCTCCTCGCAGAAGTCGACGCCCACCACTCGCCCGCTGGGCGCAACCTCCCTGGCGAGCTCCAGGGCCAGCTCCCCGGTCCCCGTGGCCACGTCCAGGGCCCAGGACCCCGCCTTCAATCCCGCTTTGGAGACGGCGAACCTCCTCCAGCCCTTGTCCCTGTTGAAGCTCAGGAGGGTGTTCAGGAGGTCGTAACGGCCGGCTATGGAGGCGAACATCCTGTTTACGAACCTGGCCTTTTCCTCTCGGTCCATGGCGCACTCTCATAAAGTATATGTAGCAGATATATGTTACCGAGAGGCATGCGGTACCGGTACCCTGACGAGGCCGGGCGCTTTGGGGAGTATGGCGGGCGCTACGTGCCGGAGACCCTGATGCCCGCCATAGAGGAGCTGGTGAGGGAGTACGCCAGGATAAGGAGGGACAAGAGTTTCAAGAAAGAGCTGGCCCATTATTTGGAGGAGTACGTCGGAAGGCCAACTCCTCTGACCTACTGCAAGAACCTGAGCGAGGACCTGGGCCTGCGCCTCTACCTGAAGCGGGAGGACCTGGCCCACACGGGGGCCCACAAGATAAACAACACCATGGGGCAGGCCCTCCTCGCCAAGAGGATGGGGAAGAGCAGGGTCATAGCCGAGACCGGGGCCGGACAGCACGGCGTAGCCACAGCCACGGCCGCCGCGGCCCTGGGGCTCCAGTGCGAGATCTTCATGGGGACCGAGGACATGGAGCGGCAGAAGATGAACGTCTTCAGGATGCGCCTCCTGGGGGCGACGGTCACCCCCGTGGCCGCCGGCTCGAGGACCCTGAAGGACGCCATCAACGAGGCCCTCCGCAATTGGATAGCCACGGTGGATACGACATTCTACATCTTCGGCTCGGTACTGGGTCCCCACCCCTACCCCATGATGGTGAGGGATTTCCAGTCTGTGATAGGGAAGGAGGCGAAGAGGCAGATACTCAGGCTGGAGGGTCGCCTCCCCGACAGGATAGTGGCCTGCGTAGGCGGGGGGTCCAACGCCATGGGGATCTTCTACCCCTTCCTCAAGGACGAGAAGGTGAGGTTCATGGGGGTGGAGGCCGGGGGGCTGGGCATCGAGAGCGGAAAGCATGCGGCCAGGTTCGCCACCGGTAGGAAGGGGGTCCTCCACGGGACCTACACCCACGTCCTCCAGGACCGTTATGGACAGATATTACCCACCCACAGCGTCTCCGCCGGCCTAGACTATCCCTCCGTCGGCCCGGAGCACTCCCTCCTCAGGGATATGCGGAGGGCCGAGTACTCCTACGCCACCGACGAGGAGGCCCTGGGGGCCTTCCACCTCCTCTCGGAGCGCGAGGGGATAATACCGGCCCTGGAATCGGCCCACGCCATCGCATGGATCCTGAAGAACGCTGGGGAGCTGAAGGGGGAGCTGGTGATCGTCAACCTCTCCGGTCGGGGCGACAAGGACGTGGAGGCCGTGGCCAAGAGGGAGGGGGCCGGCTTCTAGATGCTGGAAGGGAAGGGACGGTTCCTCTGGAGGGCCTTCCTCATCCTCACCCTCTCATCGGCGGTTCTGGCCTACCTGGCCCCCGGGGAGGAGACCCTGGGGCAGAGCTACAAGCTCCTCTACCTCCACCTACCTCTCCTCTACACCTCCACACTATCTTTGATCCTCTGCCCCGCCCTGACGCTCCTGGGCCTCAGGACCAAGCGCCTCTATAACCTCGGGCCCCCAGCCGCCCTCCTCGGCATCGCCTTTGGGGTGGGGAGCCTCCTGGCAGCCGAGCTCCTGGCGGTGTACGCCTGGGGCGGCACCACCACCTCGGAGCCGAGGTTCGTGGCCTCTATGCTGATCTACGCGCTCTTCGCCCTCTACATGCCCGTCTACTGGGCGGGCAGACCCAGGGCTGCGGCCCTCTACGCCCTCGCCGCCACAGCACTATCCCTCTATATCTACTACGCCGTTGTGATCTCTGGACCTGCCCCCTTCCACCTCCACCCCTCTGGGGTGGTGATGCCCCTGGCCATGAGGCTACCCCTCCTCCCGGCCACCCTGGCCGCCGTGGCCCTCTACGCCCGCCTCTTCACTGCCCTGGAGAAGTACTGGCGGTGACGTTCTCCACGATCACCGTACCCTTCATCCCCCCATGGTACTGGCAGTGGTACTCGTAGATCCCAGGGTCCTGGAACCAGTAGTACCAGACCCCCTCCACCCGCGGGACTAGTACGCCAGAGGTCACCCTACCGCCGATGGCCCCTGAGTCGAAGTTCTTCGGGCTGGTCACCGTGTGGCTTGCCAGGTCCCTGTTCCTCCAGGCTACCGTCGTCCCCATGTCCACCCTTATCAGCGGAGGGCTGAAGGTCTTGTTCTCTATGATCACCTCGGGGGTGAGCTCCCTCAAGGACCTCGAGACTGCGTCCACGGCCTCCATGTGGGCCTTCCTGGTCTCGTTCCTGTTGGAGCCTGCGAAGATGAAGACCTGCTGCCCCTTCCTCCAGAGGTCCCTCTTGCTGTAGGCCATCCGCGCCCCTTCCGACCTTATATACCTCTGCTCCTCCTGGGCGAGGAGCTTGGAGACTATGCCGCCAACCCCCTCGTAGGCATCGGGGCCCCCCAAGATGATGATGACCTTCTTCCCCTTCTGCGCCTCGAAGCCTTTGGCATCTGTAGGGACGACCTCCACAACCGGTCCCTCTATGTTGAGGATGAGGGTATCGGCCAGGGCGAGGTCCACGGAGTTGCCCAAGAGGGCGATCTGGAGCTTCGACTGCTCCAGCCTGGCCTCAGTGGCCGGTACCAGGAGGAGGGCCAGCAGCAAGAGTATCCAGGGGCGCATGGCCCATCCTTCTGCGGAGGGTTATTTATAGGTTACCAAAAGATTTTTAACGAGAGGGAAGGAGGTTCCATCATGCCAAGGCTCCGGGAGAAGTTTGAGGAGCTCAGGGGGAAGGGGGAAGGGGCCCTCATAGGCTACCTAACCCTGGGAGATCCGGATATAGGCACGTCCGAGGACCTCGTCAGGTGCCTGACCGAGAACGTGGATATCATGGAGCTGGGGATACCCTTCTCGGACCCCATCGCCGACGGCCCCACCATCCAGGCTGCCATCGACAGGGCCCTGCGGTCGGGAATAAATACGGACGACGCCTTCGCCCTGGTGGAGAGGCTGAGGGCCAGCGGCGTGAAGACGCCGTTCATCTTCATGACCTACTACAACATCGTCCTCCAGTACGGGGAGGAGCGGTTCACGACCCGGTGCAGGGAGGTCGGCGTAGACGGCCTCCTCATCTCGGACATGCCGGTGGAGGAGGCATCCAGGGTATTGGAGTGCTGCGAGCGGGACGGCATCGATTACATCTTCCTCATAGCCCCCCCCACGACAGAGGAGAGGCTGGGGAAGATCCTCCCCCGGGCAAGGGGCTTCCTGTACCTCGTCTCTCTCCTGGGTGTGACGGGTGCCAGGGAGAAACTGCAGGAGGCCACCATAGCCAAGACCCGCTGGGCCCTGGAGAGGGTGGACCTGCCCCTGGCCGTGGGCTTCGGGATCTCGAAGAGGGAGCACGTGGAGGCGATCATGAGGGCCGGGGCCCACGGGGTCGTCGTCGGCAGCGCCTTCGTCGGGCTGGTGGGGGAGCTCAAGGGCGCGGCCAAAGGGGACCTCCTGAAGCTCTCTAAGGAGCTGAAGGAGGGGACCAGGGCGGAGAGATTGGTCCTGGCCAAGTGAAATGAAGCCCGAGGAGAAGGTAGCCCGCATCAAGGCCCTGAAGGGGATGGGGCACATCGCGGCCGTTACGGCTTACGACTACCCAACGGCCCAGCTGGTGGGGGAGGCGGGCCTGGACCTCCTCCTGGTAGGGGATTCTCTGGGGGTAGTCGTCCTTGGTTATGAGAACCCCCTCTCCGTCACCATGGATGAGATGCTCCACCACACCAGGGCGGTGGCTAGAGGTACCAAGGTACCTCTAATCGTAGGCGACATGCCGGTCAACACCTACCGGCGCCCCGAGGAGGCGCTGGGGAACGCCCGCCTCTTCCTGGAGGCCGGGGCCGAGGGGGTGAAGGTCGAGGGGCCGAGGCTGGAGGTGGTGGAGGCCCTCACGGGGGAGGGGATACCAACCCTGGGGCACATCGGCCTGACGCCCCAGACGATCCAGGAGTACAAGGTCCAGGGGAGGGATGCCGGATCCGCGGAGAGGCTCCTGGGGGAGGCGAAGGGGCTGGAGAAGGCCGGGGCCTTTGCCATGGTCCTGGAGTGCGTCCCCGAGGACCTGGGGAAACGGATCACCGAAGGGATATCCATCCCTACCATAGGGATAGGGGCCGGGAGGTACACCGACGGGCAGATCCTGGTGGTGAGCGACCTCCTGGGCCTCTTCGACCGCTACGTCCCGAAGTTCGCCAGGCAGTACCTCAACCTGAGGGGGGAGATACGCAGGGCCCTGGAGGACTACCGGCACGATGTGGAGAGCGGGAGGTTCCCTGGGGAGGAGAACGTATACAGGTAGCTACCCCAGGAAGCCCCTTATCCACCCCGCCTTGGTGA
>JACQPM010000010.1 GCA_016207475.1 Methanobacteriota archaeon
CTGGCGGACCTGGCGGTCCTGGTGGTGGACGTGATGGAGGGGTTCCAGCCCCAGACGATAGAGGCCCTCTCCATCCTCAAGGCCTACAAGACCCCCTTCCTGGTGGCGGCCAACAAGATCGACCGCATCCAGGGCTGGCGCTCTGTAGAAGGCGCCTCCTTCATCAAGAGCTTCCAGGAACAGGAGGAGCGGGTGAAGGAGACGCTGGACTACAAGATCTACGAGCTGGTCGGAAAGCTCTACGAGCAGGGCTTCCAGGCCGAACGCTTCGACAGGGTGGAGAAGTTCGAGAGGCAGGTCTCCATCGTACCTGTGAGCGCCTTGACTGGTGAGGGGGTACCGGACCTCCTCATGCTCCTCATGGGCCTGGCCCAGAGGTTCCTGGAGAAGGAGCTGGAGGTCGAGGTGACGGGGCCGGCAAAGGGCACGATCCTGGAGGTGAAGGAGGAGGTGGGGCTGGGCGTCACCCTGGACGTGATCATATACGATGGGATGATAAGGCGGGGCGATACCATCGTGGCCGGGGGAAAGAAGGGGCCCATAGTGACGAAGGTCCGTTCCCTCCTCAAGCCCAAGCCCCTGGACGAGATCCGGGACCCCAGGTTCAAGTTCGACGGCATAAAGGAGGCCAGCGCCTCCTGCGGGGTGAAGATCTCGGGCCCCAACCTTGAGGGTGCCATGGCGGGCACCCCCCTGCGCGGGGGTCCGGACCCGGAGAAGGCCAAGGCGGAGGTCCAGGCCGAGATGGAGGAGGTCCGGATAGAGACCGAGAAGGCGGGGGTGATAGTGAAGGCCGACACCCTCGGCGCTTTAGAAGCGCTGGTCCACATGCTCAAGGCCGAGAATATCCCAATCAGGATGGCTGACGTGGGGGATATATCCAGGAGGGACGTGATCGAGGCCGAGACTGTCCGCGCCGAGGCCCCCACGAGGGGCGCCATCCTTGCGTTCAACGTCAAGTCCCTGAAGGACGCGGAGGAGAGAGCAAGGGAGACGGGGATCCAGATCCTGAGCAGCGAGGTCACCTACCAGCTCGTGGACGACTACAAGAAGTGGGTCCTGGAGGCCTTCGAGATGGAGAAGAGGCGGGAGTTCGAGAGGCTCCCCAGGCCCGCGCGGGTACGGATCATCCCAGGCTACGTCTTCAGGACGAGCAAGCCCGCCATCGTGGGGATCGAGGTACTCTCGGGGACCCTGAGGACCAACTGCAAGATGATGAAGGAGGACGGGACGGCCGTGGGCCAGGTGAAGGGCCTCCAGGACAGGAACGAGAACATAGGGGAGGCGAAGAGGGGGATGCAGGTGGCCATGGCCATCGAGGGGCCCACGGTGGGGAGGCAGATCCTGGAAGGGGACGTGCTCCTGGTGGAGCTATCGGAGCGGGAAGCGAAGCCTCTGGAGGCAAAATTCAGAGATTACCTGTCGGCAGACGAGGCCGAGGCCTTCGAGGAATTGAAGAAGGTCAAGAGGAAGGGGAACCCTTTCTGGGCCATGGGTGAGTAGCTTGGACTTCAAGAGGGTCCCCCCCATCCCCACCCCCCAGGAGCTGTTGGGGATAGCCTTCAAGAGGGCGGAGAAGGAGTCCAGGAAAGCCACCGGGAGGGATGCCAGGGAGAGGAGGAAGAGGAGGGAGGCCCTGAAGGTGAAGGCAGCTTCCAGGGCCGTCAGGTCCACCCTGGTGAAGGTGATAAAGAGGATCCCCAGCCTGGAGAACCTCCCGCCCTTCTACAAGGAGCTCGTAGGGACCATCGTGGACAGGGACAGGATGAGGAAGTCTCTGGGGGCCCTCCAGTGGGTCTCCGATACGACCCTGCGGCTGGAGGGGGATTACACGAGGAGGATCAGGACCTCCAGGACCCCCGAGGAGCCCCAGGTCCAGAGGAGGTCCTTCTACGGCAGGCTGGCCTCCATCCTGAAGCAGGTCTCTGGGGACCTCCAATACCTGGCCGAGGCCCGGGAGAGGCTGAAGAACCTCCCGACCCCGGAGGAGACCTTCACCGCGGTCATAGCAGGCGCCCCCAACGTGGGGAAGTCGAGCCTCCTCAGGGCCATGACCACGGCCAAGCCGAGGGTGGAGAGCTATCCCTTCACCACCCAGAGCATCATGCTGGGGTACTTCGAGCGCAGGCACCTGAGGTATCAGGTCATCGATACACCGGGGCTCCTGGACAGGTCCCTGGAGAGGCGGAGCACAGCTGAGAGGCAGGCTGTGCTCGCCCTGAAGCACCTGGCGGACGCGGTCCTCTTCCTCTTCGACCTCTCCGGGTCCTCGGGCTACCCGGTGGAGGAGCAGATGGGGATCTTCAGGGAGGTCTCGGAGGCCTTCGATACCGAGGTGATGCCGGTGGTCAGCAAGGCGGACCTCCTGGGCGAGGAGGAGATAGCTAGGTTCCAGGCCCGCCTCGGCAGGGAGGTCCGTCGGTGCTCGGCTCTCACAAAGGACGGGGTCGAGGAGCTCATGGAGATGCTGGTGGCCCTCAGGAAGGCTTGAATCCCAACCCCTCGACCGCCACCCGGTAACCCCCACCTTCCTCCCTCACTTCGAACTCCACCCCCAGCAGCCTCTCCACCACGTAGATGTTCGACCTGGTGTGGTTGGTCATCTCCCTCAATAGGACCTCAGACCTGCCCTGGGCCACGGCCAGATAGGGGAGTATCTGGTCCCCCATGTATATGTCCAGGACCCCAGGCCCCAGGACCTCCCTCAGGAGCCTCTGGGCCGCCTCCTCACCCACCCTCTCGGCAGGCTTCCCCACCTCGCCCAGGGCGCTGGCCCCCAATACAGTCTTCTCGTACTCGGCCCAGAGGGTTATGCCCGTGCCCCGGGAATGGTCCCTGGAGGCCTCCAGGGCGATCTCGCAGGGGTAGCCTGTGAGGGCCTCCCTCGCGGCCCTGCCCTGGCGCTCCACTATGTGACCCGGGAGGTTGAGGGAGTGGGAGATGCCCCTCACTGACCTGAACGAGCCCCTCTCCACCAGCCTGATGGCCTCGAGGGCTCCCACGGGCTCTACCGATACCACGACCCTCCCTCCCCCCTTAGGGTAGTAGCCCCTCTTGGCCACCTGGATCGCCGCCCCGTAGCCCATCCTCCCCAGGATGGGGACCAAGACGTTCCTCAGGTAGTCTATGGTGGGCGACCACTTCACGTCTGTCCCGCCGGTTACGGAGAACTCCACCCTCCCCTTTGTGAAGGCCGCCGGGAGCATCAGCCCCTGGAGGAGGAGAGATATGGAACCTGCTGTTCCTATGTCAATCTCGTATCTCCCAGGAGTCAGGCCCTTGGGCGAGAACTCCACCACCTGGGAGCCCATCTCCAGCCCCCGCACCTCGGCCCCCGAGAGCCTCCCCAGGGCCTCGATCCCCACGCGGTGCTGCTGGGCCAGCCCCGGCCGCGGCCTCGCCTTCCTTATGTTGGTTATCTTCACAGGCTCTCCCAGGAGGGCCGAGAGGGCTATGGACGTCCTCAGGATCTGGCCGCCGCCCTCGCCGTAGGAGCCGTCGATCTCCATCAGCTCCCCCTCAGCAGTGAAAGGATAAATTTTTATTGGAGGGTAGCGGCAACTTGGTCATGGTCAAGGAGCCCGCGTACCTGAAGAGCCCCACGAGGCCCATCGAGGTGAAGGAGAGGCGGATATCGGACCTCGTGGACGCCATGCGGTACACCGGCTTCCAGGGGAGGAAGCTGGGGGAGGCTGTGGAGGCATGGGCCGAGATGCTGAAGGAGCGGGAGCTGGCGATCTTCCTGGGGCTGAGCGGCGCCATGGTTCCCGCAGGGATGCGGAAGGTCATAGCCTTCCTGGTGCGGGAGCGCCTCGTGGACTGCGTCGTGAGCACCGGGGCGAACCTCTTCCACGACACCGCCGAGGCCCTGGGCACGAAACACTACATGGGCTCCCCGCTGGCTGACGATGAGGACCTATTCCGGCACGGCATAGACCGCATGTACGACGTCTTCGGCCTCGAGGGCAAGTTCCGGGAGACCGACAGGCTGGTGGCCCAGTTCGCCAAGACCCTCGATCCAGGGAGGGAGTACTCCTCCCGGGAGTTCATGCACCTCTTCGGCCTGGAGGTTGCAAAGCGGGGCGGGGATAGGAGCTCCATCGTGGTCTCGGCGGCCCGGGGGAACGTCCCGATCTTCGTCCCGGCCCTGGGGGACAGCTCCATAGGGATCGGGCTGATGATAGCCAGGAGGAAGGGCCTGAGGATAAACGTCAGCCCCATGAAGGACGTGGACGAGATCACCCAGATCGTGGAGGAGGCCAAGAGGACCGGGGTAGTATACGTGGGCGGCGGGGTGCCCAAGAACTTCATCCAGCAGACCGAGGTGATCACCTCCATCCTGGGCCTCGACCTGGGCGGGCACGAATACGCGATCCAGTTC
>JACQPM010000042.1 GCA_016207475.1 Methanobacteriota archaeon
ATCAGCTTGTCCACGACCTTCCCCTCCTTGAAGATCATCAGGGTTGGGATGCTCATGACGTTGAAACGGGATGCAGACTTCGGGCTCTCATCCACATTCAGCTTCCCAAAGGTCATCTTCCCCTTGTACTCCTTCGCCAGGGCCTCTATGACGGGGGCGACCATCCTGCACGGATGGCACCAGTCCGCCCAGAAGTCCACCAGGATGGCGGGGCTCTTCGTGACCACGTCGTCGAAGTTGGAGTCGTTGACATGGATAATATCCTCTGCCATTCTCTTGCCTCGCAGGAGTAATTGGCCTACCCCCTTAAATACTTTAGGGGTAGAGCTCCCTCTCCCTCTTCAGCTCGTAGAGCGCCTGCTCGACGAGGTACTCCACGACCCTCCTGGCCCCATGGAACTTCCTCTCCTCGGCGTGGAGCTCCTCGAGGATCAGTTCCAACCCCTCGATCCTCTTCTCTTCGTCCGAGGCCATGACCCTCTCGAAGGCCTCTGCCAGCCTCTCCAGCCCGGGATAAGCCGCCAGGGCCCTCTCGTCCCCCCTGGGGGTGAGGGTCTCCACCTGGAAGGTGTCCTGGCCTATGCGGACGTTCAGGCGGAGGTTCGTTGATATCAGGTAATACTTCCTCGGCCTCCCCTTCTCCACCCGCTTCAGCCTGATCTCCAGGATCCCTGCATCGTGCATCAGCTGGAGGTGCTCTATTATCGCCTTCTGCCCCACATTCAGCTCGTGGGCCAGCTGGCTCACGTAGCAGGGGCGGACCGAGAGGAGCTGGAGGATCTCCCGGCGCGTCTCGTTACCCAGCACGTCGAGTATGCCTTCCATTTTATGGAAGGCCTAATCCTAACATCGGGTAATTAAAATCCGCAGAGGGTCCGATAGCCGCAGACGGTACAACGGTTATCTCGCTGCCCAGGGGGGCGGGAGCCCAGGGCCATTATATGGCGCATCTCCCGGAGGCGTCCCAGGAGGGTGAGCCTCTCCCTGGGGGTGTATGGGATCCTGAACTCCCTGTCCTCGTACCTCAGAACCCCGAACCCTGGGCTCGTCCCCATCACCTCCTCCACCAGGAGGCAGTAGGAGTGGAGCTGTCCTATGTGGGACGCGTAGGGCACCACAGGCGCGGGCCTGGCCTTGAACTCCACAGGTACCGTCATCCCCTCCTGCTGGACCAAGTAGTCGGGCCTACCGGTGAGGAGGAGCCTCCTGGAGAAGAGAGGCTTGCCTTTAGCGTCTGTGTATACCACCGCTCCTCGGACCCCTGTCTCTCTACGTCCCCGCCTGGTGAGGAGCACCATTACCATGGTGGAGACGACAGAGATCGCTGAGAGGTACAGGAAAAATGCCGTCGTTGTCAAGAGGTATAAAAGGCTCGATAGGGCGGCGAGGAGGGAGAAGACCATCATACCTCTGGCCATCCTGACGGTCCCCTCCACCTGGGCTGCATGGGCCGCGTGTTTTTCCGACCCATGCGCCAGGCGCAGCCTGGCGCCGGCATCCGGCATGGACACCCCGTGCCGGCGCATGTGCCAGGCCCTGGGGCAGAAGATGTAGGACCCCACCTCGCTGGCGGAGATGACCTTCTTCATCCCTCTGCCGCTTGGAGGCGGGGAGATAACCATCTATGGCTAGCGGGGGAAAAGTGTCAGGCCTTGATGAAAGACCTGGAGAGCGGCGACTGGGAAGCCCTGACCTCGAAGGCGCAGAACCGCGCCCCCTGGCCGATGCTATCCTTCATCTTCACCTTCTCCCCCAGGAGGGCCTCGAAGAAGGCGGCGTCGTGGGCGCAGACTACGGAGCCGTAGCGCCCCACCAGCCTCTTCAGGACGCAGTTGTACTCTTTTATGGTGTATCCGTTGCCTCCCTTGGAATACTCGGCGTAGCACCCGCTCTCGTCCAGGAGCCCTGTCAGGATCTGGATCCTCTCCTCCAGGCCCTTCCCCTCGAACTGGTCCTTGAGCATCTCTGCCCGCCTCTTGGCGATCCTCTGGAAGAGCTCCCTGGCCTTCTTCTCCCCCTCCCTGTCCACGATCTCCTCTATGACCCACTCCAGGAAGTCGTCGTAGGCCTTGGGGAAGAGGTTGTCAGCCTTCTCGGTCAGGGAATAGACGTACTTCGGCCTCCCCATGGCGCCCTTCAGGGGGACCGATTTTACGAGGCCGTCCTTCTCTAGGATCATGAGATGCTGTCTCGTACCGGTGGGGCTGACGCCCAGCTTCGCACTCAGCTCGTTTACGTTCATCTCCTCTCTCTTGAGGAGGTTCAGGATGCCCTGCCGGGTATCCTGCCTATTCGCCTTTTCCTCCATCTCTCTATTGAAGATCATCGTGGCTGGATATTATGTGCGAAGGGATATATAAAATTTCGTGCTGTAAATAATAAAATAACTATGGTATGGTCCCCTCGAAGACGAGCTCCGCGGGACCCTCCATGAAGACCCTCTCCACCCCACCGGCGCCCTTCGCCACCTCTACCCTCAAGGGGCCGCCCCGGGTCCTGATCTCCATCCCCCCGCCATCCGGCAGGTAGAGGAGAGACGCCACGACCCCGCAGGCGCTGGTGCCTGTGCCGCATGCCATGGTCTCCCCCTCCACCCCCCTCTCGTAGGTCCTCACCCTGAAGGCCCTCTCACCCAGCCGCTGGAGGAAGTTTACGTTGGTGCCCTTGGGGAAGAAAGGATGATGCCTTATCTCCCGGCCAAGTCCTTCTACATCCGCCTCCTCCAGGTCTTCCACCAGGACGACGGCGTGGGGGACTCCCATGTCCAGGTGCGATAAGATCATCTCCTTTCCCCCCACCTCCAGCCTCTCTTCCAGTACCACATCCCTGGGGCGCCCCATCTCCACCCGCACCCCCGCCACCTTTCCGTCTTCCAGCCGGATGATGACGCGCTTCACCCCCGCCAGGGTCTCGATGGCTATCTCGGCCCCGCCGGCCAGGTGCCTCTCGTAGACGTGCCTCGCAAAACACCTCACCCCGTTGCCGCACATCTCGGCCTCGGAGCCGTCGGGATTGAAGATCCGCATCCTCACCGGCGCGACGGTCGACGGCTCCACGAGCAGGAGGCCGTCGCCGCCGATCCCGAACCTCCTCTCGCAGAGCCGCCTCGCCATCGGCGCCTTGTCCTCCTCCGGTATCTCTCCCCGAAGGTTCTCTACCAGGATAAAGTCGTTCCCAGTGCCCTGGTACTTGTAGAACTTCATAGCCATGGCAGGGAAGCGTAACATGGAAAAGTCGCTGGGAGCGGCTAAGTTATTATAGCCCTACGGACAAATCTAGTGCCATGGAACCGGCTCACCGGGGCTGTGAGGGAGGGTTATAGGGGTGCCAGAAGATAAAATTACCTTTGGTTACTAAAATATTTTACCTTGTTAACCAGGCCTTTGGAATAATGCTGCTGGCAAGGTGGGACCATGGCTGATGAGACTGAGCTGGAGAAGAAGAAGGCCGAAGAGTACCTGACGCGCCTCAAGTACCTCCAGGCGGAGTTCGACAACTACCGGAAGAGGGTAGAGAAAGAGAGGGAAGAGTTCGCCAAGTACGCCACCGAGAGGCTGGTGAGGCAACTCTTGGACGTGTACGAGAACCTGGAGCGGGCCCTGGAGAACGGGGCCAACGAGGATAAGGAGGCCCTCCTGAAGGGGGTGGAGATGACCTTCCAGCAGCTCAAGGACGTCCTGGAGAAGGAGGGCTTAGAGCCCATCAAAACCCAAGGGGTTCGGTTCGACCCCTTCCTCCACGAGGCTGTCCTCCAGGAAGAAAGGGAGGACTGCGACGAGGGCACGGTGCTGGAGGAGTACCAGAGGGGCTACACCCTCAACAAGAGGGTCCTGAGATACTCTAAGGTGAAGGTGGCAAAGAAGAAGGAGGTGGAGTAATATGGAGAAGATCATAGGCATAGACCTGGGCACGAGCAACTCGGCGGCAGCGGCGATGCTGGGCGGGAAGCCCACCGTCATCCCCAGCGCCGAGGGGACCACGGCCTACGGCAAGGCATTCCCGTCTTACGTGGCCTTTACCAAGGAAGGGCAGATGCTCGTGGGCGAACCGGCCCGGAGGCAGACCGTCTCCAACCCCGAGGGGACTATCATGGCCGCCAAGAGGAAGATGGGGACGACCCACAAGTTCAAGGTCTTCGGCAAGGAGTACACGCCCCAGGAGATCTCGGCCTTCATCCTCCAGAAGATAAAGAGGGATGCCGAGGCCTTCCTCGGCGAGCCGGTGAAGAAGGCGGTGATAACGGTCCCGGCCTATTTCAACGACAACCAGCGCCAGGCTACGAAGGACGCTGGGGAGATCGCGGGGCTCGAGGTCGTGAGGATAATCAACGAGCCCACCGCCGCCTCCCTGGCATACGGCCTGGACAAGGCAGGGAAAGAGCAGACTATCATGGTCTTCGACCTGGGCGGGGGGACCCTCGACGTGACCATAATGGAGTTCGGGGAAGGGGTCTTCGAGGTCAAGGCGACCGCCGGCGACACCCAGCTCGGGGGCACGGACATGGACGCCGCCCTCGTGGACTACATCGCGGGGGAGTTCAAGAGGGATACCGGTATAGACCTGAGGAACGACAGGGTGGCCCAGCAGAGGCTGCGGGAGGCGGCAGAGAAGGCCAAGATAGAGCTCTCCACCGTGGCCACGACCGATATAAACCTCCCCTTCATCACCGCTGATGCTTCGGGGCCGAAGCACCTGACCATGACCCTGACCAGGTCGAAGCTCGATGAGATCGTGCGACCGGTTGTGGAGAGGTGCGACGGGCCCATGCGCCAGGCCATCGCCGATGCGGAGATGCAGCCCAGCGAGATCGACAAGATAATAATGGTGGGAGGCCCCACCAGGATGCCCATCGTCCAGGAGTACGTCCGCAAGTTCGTGGGAAAGGAGCCGGAGAGAGGGATAGACCCTATGGAGTGCGTGGCCGTGGGGGCCGCCATCCAGGGCGGGGTCCTGGCAGGGGAGGTGAAGGACATCCTCCTGCTGGACGTCACCCCCCTCTCGCTGGGGATCGAGACCCTGGGCGGCGTATTCACCAAGCTGATCGAGCGGAATACGACGATACCGACGAAGAAGTCCCAGGTCTTCACCACCGCGGCCGACTTCCAGACCTCCGTCGAGATCCACGTCCTCCAGGGAGAGAGGCCCATGGCCGCGGACAACGTCTCCCTGGGGAGGTTCAGCCTCGTCGGTATTCCGCCAGCCCCGAGGGGGGTGCCGCAGATCGAGGTGACCTTCGACATAGACGCCAACGGCATCCTGAACGTCGCCGCCAAGGACCTCGGCACCGGCAAGGAGCAGAAGATCACCATAACGGCCCCCCACAAGCTCGCCAAGGAGGAGATCGAGAAGAAGGTGAAGGAGGCCGAGAGTTACGCGGAGGAGGACCGGAGGAGGAGGGAGGAGGCGGAGCTGAGGAACGAGGCCGACTCCCTGGTCTATACCACAGAGAAGACCCTGGGGGAGCTGAAGGAGAAGGTCCCCCAGGATGTCACGGAGAGGGCCGAGAAGGCGGCCAAGGCCGTGAAAGAGGCCCAGGGAGGGAAGGACATAGCCGCCCTGAAGGCCAGGGTGGAGGAGCTCAGGAAGGTCCTCCAGGAGGTCGGCGCCGCGGTCTACCAGAAGACCCAGGCCCAGCCTGGCCCCGGCGGGACCCAGCAGGAGGGAGGGGACAAGGTCTTCGACGCCGAGTACAAGGTGGTGGACGACAAGAAGAAATAAAAGCCTAAGACCAGATATCGGTGCGTATGCCGGCAGAGAAGCGCGACTACTATGAGGTCCTGGGGGTACCGAAAGGGGCCAGCAAGGAGGAGGTAAAGAAGGCCTACCGGCGGCTGGCCAAGAAGTATCATCCCGACAAGATGCCCCCGGAGAGGAAGAAGGAGGCGGAGGAAAGGTTCAAGGTGCTCTCCGAGGCCTACGGTGTCCTCTCAGACGACCAGAAGCGGAAGGTCTATGA
>JACQPM010000036.1 GCA_016207475.1 Methanobacteriota archaeon
AGGGAGTTACATGCGGGTGGTTGTCGGTACGACAAGGGAAGCTGAAGGGGAATATATAAAAGTTATAAAAAAAAGAGGGGAGGGCTCAGAGGACTGAGCCCAGGTCCACTCCCTCTTCCTCACCAAAGGCTGGTACCGGCAGTTCTGGCTCGGCGGCGTTGGTGGGGGGCATCAGGCCCTCGATCTCCATGTCCAGCGGCACCTCCGGGGAGACCTGCGGCAGGGTCGTCCCAGGAGGTGCTGCCTTCTGCCCTACGCACCCGGCCAGGAGGAGGGCCGAGACCATCAGGAGGAGGATGGCGTGTAGCCTCATCGGACCACCACCCTGCTCCTATTCTCCAGCCGCCCCCTCGTCTCCTCCCGCTTCTCGGTCCTGTTCTCTCTCCGTTCCGTCATCTCCTCCCGCCGCTCCTCCCGTCTCTCGGTCATGTTCTCCTTCCGCTCCTTCAGGCGCTCAGTGACGTTCTCGCGCCGCTCCTTCACTTCCTCCTTCCTCTCCTTGAGGCGGGCCGTCACGTTCTCCCTCTTCTCCTCTCTAAGGTCCTTGAGGAACTCCCTCCGCTCCTTGCCAAGGTCCTTGAGGATGGACCTGAGGGCCTCGTGGGCGGCCTTGAAGTCCCTCTCGGCCTCGTCCCACTTACCGGCTTTGGCCTCCTCCTCGGCAGAGGTCAGGAGGCGATCCACTTCTCCCAGCTTGGCCTTGTAGGCGGTCACGTCGACCCCCTTCTCGGCCAGCCTATCCAGCCTCTCGTCCACCTGCTCCAGGAGGTGCCTGATCCCCCGCACCTGCTCCAGGATGCGGCCGCCCCGTATGCTATTTCTAAGAAGCTTCTGGAGCTCCTGGAAGTCCTTCTGGATATCCTTCACCAGAGCTTCCAGCTCCTGCTTCTCGGGGGTATTGCACCTCCCTGGGGGCATGTTCTGGGCTATGCAAGATGCGGCTGCGGCTTTCAGGGCCTCCACAAGGGCTGGCCTCTGACCCTTTATCTCTGCCAGCTTGGCCTGGGCCTCCGTGACGTCGGTGGCGTTGGAGAGCCTCCCGATGAGCTTCTCGTAGTGGGCCACGTGCTCATCGAACTCCTTCAGGATGGCCCTAGCCCTGTGGGCGTAGGTCTCGTTCAGGAGGACGGGCATCGGCCTCGTAGTGGCATTTGCCACTCTCCTCCGGGCCTCGTCCAGGTCCTTCCCCAGGACCCTGCGGCCTTCCTCCCGGAAGTCGTTGGCTATCTTCCGGGCCCTGCTCACCGCCGGCCCCAGCTTCTCCTCGCTCCCGCCCTTGGTTATATCTTCTACGTCTTTAACGGCGGACTCGAAGTCGTTCCGCAGGGCTACCAGCTTCGTAGTATCGAGCCCCTTCTCCTTGGCGAATGCTATCGTCTCGTCCATCCCTGCCAGGTGCTTCTGCAGGTCGTAGAGTACGCCGGAGGCCCTCGCCTCCCCTTTCTCCTTACTGAACTCCTTCTCTATCTTCTTCTCTTGGCCCTGCCCTTCCTGGGCCCAGGCCCCAGCCAGGCTGCTCATGACCATGAGCAACGCCAGGCCGTACATCACGAACCTTCTCATGAGGTTCACCTCCGAGGATTACATTGCGGAAACTGAGCATAGGGTTGTTGGGGAAACTATTTCAACTCTTCGTTGGACGGAGGCAACTTAAGCTCCTCGCCGGGATAGAGCCTGTTCACCTTACCCAGCTTCCGCCTCTTGACGAGCCCACGGCCCTCCAGCCTGTCGAGGATCTTGCTCAGGCTGGACTTGGTGTAGCCCAGGCGCTCCAGGAGCTCGTACTGCTTTATCCCCTCGTTCTTTACTATCTCCTCCAGGACCTGGCGCTCCCTCTCGTTCAGGATCTTGAAGGAGTCCACCAACCTCCGCTTCCTGTGGAAAATGAGGAGCCGGGAGACCGTGAAGCCTACGGCGAGGGAGGCCAGGAAGGCGAGGGCCGGGAGGAGGAGGCTGCGCCAGCCCATGGACTCCTCGCCCCTGTACCTCACCAGGAAGACCTCGGGCCTATTTGCTACTAGCGTCTGCCTCCAGCTGAGGATGGGGGCCCCGTCCTGGCTCGTTATATTGGCCGCCGGTATCGAGGCCTGGAAGCCCTGGGGGGCGTGGAGCTCAGCCCCCTTTGGGAGCTTGAGGAGGTGCTCGAACTCGGGGATATCCTGCCTTGGGGTGAAGACGAGCAGGTACTCTCTATAGCCCTCCTTCTCCTTGATCTGCCCAGCGGCCCTTAGGTCGATCATCACCAGCCGCTCCTCTCCAGGCCTTGGGGGGGCTGAGAAATTGAAGGAGAGCCGCTGGTAGGTGTCTCTGGCCACCTGGTAGGAGAGGGGGCCGTAGGTGTCCCTCACCCCCAGGACCTCGGCCTCCGGCGGGAGGGAGAGGAAGCCCTGCCTGAGGTCCGTGGATGCGTCCCGCTGGAGGGTTATGAGGAGCTCCTCCTTTACAATGTCGCCCTGGATCTCGGCCACGATCTTGTAGGACTTCAGCTCCACGGCCTGGGTCCCGGGGATGAGGAGGAGCAGGAGAAGGAAGCCTATAAGGAGGGCCCTCATGCCTTAAAAATACCCGCGCCGGGATTTATAGGTTACTGCCATCCGCCGAGAGGTTTAAGACCCTGGCCGCTTTATATTAACCATGGGCGAGCAGTGGGTCTGCCTCGTCTGCGGCTACAACCTCATGGGGAGAGGGCCCACTAGGTGCCCCTTCTGCGGGGCCCCCAGGGAGAGCTTCATCTCGGCCGGGGAGGCGGGTGAGAGGTTCCGGGTGAGGAAGGAGCCGGTGAGCGATGGGGTCTACCAGCTCCTCTCGACCCCCAGGTTGGGGCTGGAGCACGCGGCCTACTACCTGGAGAGGGAGAGGGTCATGATAGACTGCCCCTCTGTGTACAACGAGGCTGTGGCGGAGGGCCTCGGCGGGCTTGATTATATACTCTACACCCACCCCCACTTCCTCGGGGCTGGAAATCTCTTCAAAGAGCGCTTCGGGTGTGAGCTCTGGCTCCACGCCCTGGACGCGAAGAACAGCCTCTGCCGGGGTCTAGAGTTGAACAAAAGCTTCCAGGAGGAATTCGAACTTCGCACCGCGGGGGCGCGGCACATCGGGGGGCACACCCCGGGCTTCTGCGTATACCTGTACGGCACCAGCCTCTTCGTCTGCGACTACTTCTTCCAGGGACGCCCGTGGACCCTGAACCCCTACGGCCCCAGGGAGGAGACGCGGGCAGGGGCCAAGAAGATCCTGCAGACGGCAAGGAAGGGGAACTTCAGGTGGATCTGTGGCTTCAACTACGCCATGGGTTACAGGGACTGGATGGGGGGGGTGGGGCAGATCTGGGGCTTGGAATAAGCCCTTCCATCGTGGGCAACCCTTATAAAAATACCCTGCTGATATAAGGCTATGCTCCCAGTCCTCCTCAACCTCCAAGGGAAGAGGGCCGTGGTCTTCGGCGGTGGCCCGGTAGCGGAGCGGAGGGTGGCGAAGCTCCTCCAGGCTGGGGCCAGGGTGACAGTCGTGAGCAGGGAGTTCACCCCGGGGCTGAGGGGTCTGAAGAACCCCCGCCTGGAGCTGGTGAGGAAGGAAGTGCGTGACGGGGCCGGTTTTATAGAAATCTCTGACGTGGTGCTCGTTGCCACTAACGATAAAGATTTAAACGCCTCCCTGGAGAAGGAGGCCAGGAAGCAGAAGAAGTTGGTAAATCGTGCCGATGCTGTCTCGGACTTCGTCATCCCCGCGGCCCTGGAGGTGGGGGGTATCGTCATAGCGGTCTCCAGCGGCGGGCGAAGCCCAGGGGTGGCCAGGATGATAAAGAGGAGGCTGGAGAGGGCCATAACCCAGGAGGACGTCCTGGCCATGGAGCTCCAGGAACGCCTCCGTGCCAGGCTCAAGGGCGAGGTAGCCGACCAGAGGGAGAGGAGGAGGCGGTTGAGGGAGGCCCTCCAGAACCCCGAGGTCCTGGAGGCCCTCAGGGCCAGGGACCTGGAGAGGGCAGAGCGTATAGCTCTGGAGGGGATATGCACACCATAAATATTCGCGTCACCCACCACCGGGCCGACATCCCCACCCTGGAGGCCATCGCCTTCCCAGATGCCAAGAGGGCCGTGAAGGAGATCTCCTCCCTCCCCTCCGTCAAGGAGTGCGTCATCGTCCAGACCTGCAACCGGATGGAGATCTTCGCCGCGGCTGAGGACGTGGACGTGGCCTATCACGATATCATAGACTATGTGATGGACAGGTCCATCTCCAGGATGAAGGAGCACCCCCACGTCAGGCCTGACACCCCGCCCGAGAAGCTCCTGGAGCACATGATAGACAGCTCCAAACGCCTCCACGACGTCATAGAGACGGACTTCCATCTGGCGGCCCTGAGC
>JACQPM010000037.1 GCA_016207475.1 Methanobacteriota archaeon
GGCATAGAGAACCCCTACGCCAGGGTCAAGGCCATGGCCGCCTATGAGATGGCCGAGAGGGTTGGGGAGTACAACGTCAAGGGGTGCTTCATGCAGAAGGAGCCCGAGCGCTATATCCCAACGGTGGCCGCGGCCCACGAGGCCCTCCGGATGGCGGCTCGGCTGGCGGACGAGGCCCGGGAGATGGAGAAGGGCCAGGACGCCGTCATGAGGAGGCCCCACTCCTCTGAAGGGAAGACACTGCGGAAGACAAGGCTGATGGAGAAGCCGGGGTAGTGCTCGGGCCCGCGGAGCTGGTAAGGCTATACGCCCTCTTTCCGCTAGGCCCCAGGCTCTGGGGACTAAGTTCGAGCCCATTGCCCTCAGGAAGAGGTATACGTATAGGAGCCTACTGTAGGCGAGGCTGGAGCCGGGACTCCCCGCGAGTCTATCCTTGAAAACTATAAATAGGTGTACCCCCAGATATAACCGGGAGGGATTGAGGTGAGCAAGGTGAAGATAGGGATCGTGGCCTCGGAGTTCAACTACGATATCACCTACGCCATGGTGGAGCTGGCCAAGGAGGAGGCCTCCTTCCTGGGGGCCGAGGTGACCCACGTGGTCAAGGTGCCCGGGACCTTCGACATCCCGCTGGCGGTGAAGAGGCTCCTGGAGAAGAAGGATGTGGGGGGCGTGGTAACGCTGGGGGCCGTCATCGAGGGGGAGACGAAGCACGACGAGATCGTCATCCAGCATGCTGCCAGGAAGATCGTTGATCTGAGCATCGAGTACAACAAGCCCGTCTCCCTGGGGATAGCGGGGCCGGGATTGTCGAGGCTCCAGGCCCACGAGAGGGTGGAGTACGCCAAGAGGGCCGTGGAGGCCGTGGTGAAGATGGTCCGAAGGATGGAGGAGCTGGAGGACTGACCTAACCCCAGAGGCTAAGATATATTATCAAAATATTTATATACGGCACTCTGTGAGCCGTATATATAATTCGAGGTTTCGAGATGGTGCTCCTGGGACTCATCGGGAAGGAGGTTTTGGAGGTCCTGGCCCTGAAGGTCGGCTACGGCTTCGTGAGCGGTCTCGACTCCGAGGTGCCTGACAACGGCGGGAGGGTGAGGGTCCACGTCCCTGGTCTGAGGTGTTCTCCCGTCTGCGCCAAGTGTATCGAGGAGTCCCTATCCCAGCGCCCCGGGATCCTGAAGGTCAAGGCCAACCACGTGACAGGCAACGCCCTCGTCTTCTATGACCCGACGGTATGGGATGCCGAGGGGATCAAGACCCTCCTGAAGAAGGAAGGGCCCAGCGCCTAGGACACGCAAGTTTTATTATATCTGGAAGGGGATTCTATACCGGAGGAGGTATTTTATGGTTGGTAAAGAGAGTACAGTCAGTCGCATAGCGAACTCCAAGACGGTCCAGACCCTTGCCCTGGCCCTGGGCGTGGCGATACTGGCAGAGATCATGGCCCCGGCCATAACCAGGGCCACCAAGCCCATGTTCAGGAACCTGGTGAAGGATGCGGTCAAGATGTCCGAGGAACTGAAGGTCAAGACCGAGGAGACCAAAGAGACGCTGGAGGACATCGTGGCCGAGGCCAAGGAGGAGTACAAGGCCGAGAAAGCGAAAGCAGCCAAGGGGGGCTGATCCAAAGAACTCATGCCTCGAGTCTCGGCGCGTTCCGTACTGGAGGGGAGGGCGAGGCTCTCGGTATCGTACCTCAAGGGTGACCCGGAGGTAGGCTTGGCCGTCGAGGACGCCCTGAGGCGCACCCGGGGGGTCACCTGCTTCACCGCCAACCCCGTCACCGGGAACGTCCTGGTCTTCTTCGATCCCTCCAGGGTGGGCGTGGAGGGGATAATCCAGATTCTGGAGAACGGGGAGGTGCGGAGGGAGGTGAGGGCCCGGCGGCGGGCGGTGGCGGAGGAGTCCCTATTTCCGAGCTTCCTCAACCTGGCGGCCACAGGCACTGTAATGACAGCGCTCTTCCTCAAGCGCCTTCTGGGAGGAGGACCGGCCTTCGCCAGGTCCCGGACAATGACGGGCATCGGCTCCGCCACCACCATCGTGGCCGGCTACCCCATATTCAGGTCCAGCGCAAGGGCGCTCCTCAACAAGGACGTCAACGTCGATACCCTCATCAGCACCGCAGCCATCTCCACCTTAATCCTCAGAGAGAGCCTCACGGGCCTCGTCATCGTCTGGCTCATCAGCCTGGGCAACTTCCTGGAGCGACTCACCCTGAGGAAGACCAGGAGGGAGATCGAGGGGCTCCTGAAGATAGGGGAGCCCTACGTCTGGGTGACCGTCGACGGGGCGGAGGTGGAGCTCCCCCTGGAGGAGCTGAGGGTGGGGCACGTGGTCTCGGTCCACACCGGGGAACGGATACCGGTGGACGGGGCCGTCCTCTCGGGCTTCGGGGCCGTGGACCAGGCCCCCATAACCGGGGAGTCGCTCCCGGTCATGAAGAACGAGGGGGACGAGGTATACGCCGGGTCCATCCTCACCTCCGGCGGCATCCACGTGCGGGCCACCGGGATAGGGAAGGACACCACCATGGGGAAGATCATCCAGCTGGTGGAGGAGGCCCAGGAGGCCAAGGCCCCCATCCAGACCCTGGCGGACAGGTTCTCCCACCGCTTCGTCCCCCTCTCCTTCCTCGCCTCCGGCCTGGTCTACGCCCTGAGCCGGGACATAACCAGGAGCGTGACGATGCTCGTCATCGCGTGCCCCTGCGCAGCGGGCCTCGCCACCCCTACGGCCGTCTCCGCCGCCATCGGGAACGCGGCCAGGCAGGGGATCCTGATAAAAGGGGGCGCCTACCTGGAGGTGGCGGGGTCCATGGACACCGTCATCTTCGACAAGACCGGGACCCTGACGGAGGGCATCCCCAGGGTGACGGAGGTCATCCCTCTGGGCAAGAGCAGCCGGGAAGAGGTCCTGGCCCTGGCGGCCTCCAGCGAATTACACTCGCTCCATCCGGTAGCAAAGGCCGTGGTGGCAGAGTCCAGGGAGAAGGCCATCGAGATCCCGGAGCACGCCGAGTACGAGGTGGTGGTGGGGCAGGGTGTGAAAGCCACGGTCAACGGGACCAGGGTCCTGATAGGTTCCAGGACCATGATGGCAGGGCACGGTATAAAGATCACCAAGAAGGCCGAGGGGCTGGCCAAAGGTATCGTGGAGAGGGGCGAGACCGTCCTCTACGTGGCCAGGGGCGGCAGGCTGGCGGGCCTCATAGGGATAGGGGAGTCCGTGAGGCCGGAGGCCCGGGAGGCCATCGAGGAGCTCCGGAGGCTGGGGGTGGAGAGGCTCATCCTGGTCACCGGGGACGATATAGAGAAGGCCGAGGCCATAGCGCACCAGCTGGGGATCGACGAGGTCCACGGGAAGGTCCTCCCCCAGGGCAAGTTCGACCTGATAAAGTCCCTCCAACTGGAGGGGCACCGCGTGGCCATGGTGGGGGACGGGATAAACGACGCCCCGGCCCTGGCCCAGGCAGACGTGGGCATATCCCTGGGGAAGGCAGGGACGGACGTGGCCATCGAGACCGCCGACATCATCCTGATGGGGGACGATGTGAGGAAGGTGGCCATGACAATGAAGATAAGCAAGCATACCCTGGGGGTCATAAATCAGAACTTCTTGGCCTCCATCGGGATCAACTTCCTGGGCCTCTCCATGGCTTCCGTGGGCCTCCTCCCGCCACTCCAGGCCGCCGTCCTCCACAATACCAGCACCCTGGCCGTGATCCTGAACTCCGGGAAGATATTCCGGTACAGGGCTTAAGATATTTATATCACAGAGGACCATTAGTCCCTTAGGGGTGAGTTATGAGAGTTCTCGATCCGGAGTTCGAGGAGACTATCAAGAAGGAGTTCCCGAAGAAGTTCGAGGAGATCAAGGCCAAGGCCGAGGAGGCCGTGAAGAAGATCAAGGCAGGAGAGGGCAAGGAGTACCTGGAAGAGTCGGTGAAGAAGCACCCCTTCGCCTTCGTGGCCGGCGCCTTCCTGGGGGGGCTCATGCTGGGTTCGCTCCTGTCCAGGAGACGGTAGCGGATGTTGGACGCCATCTCCGCCTTCCTGAGGGGCTTCTTCTACGCCACCAGGGAGGGGGCAGAGA
>JACQPM010000045.1 GCA_016207475.1 Methanobacteriota archaeon
AAGAAGCGGTCCTGGACATAGGCCTAGAAGCCCCGGTGAAGAAATCCAAGGTCTTCTCGGTCTTGAAAGGCATCCTGGACGGCGGTGTCAAGGTACCCCACGAGAAGGATGTCCTGCCGGTGGAGGCCAGGATAAGAGGAGAACATATAGGGTCTTACGCCAGCCTCGCCCAAGAGGCGAAGGAGAAGAGATTTTCCCAGTATCTCAAGAGGGCCTTGGACCCGGTAAATCTGCCAGGGCACTTCGACGAGGTCAAAGCCAATATCTCCGGCTCTGTAGGGGTCAAGTAGGAGGCGAATGAGATGGAAGAAGGGAAGGAATGGGAGCCGGCGACAAAGTTGGGGAAGATGGTCAAGGGCGGGGAGCTCACAGATATAAGGGAGGTCTTCCGCCTCGGGATGCCGGTCATGGAGCCCGAGATCATAGATTACCTCCTCCCAGACATGGAAGAGGAGGTCATAGACATAAGCATCGTCCAGAGGATGCACAAGTCCGGGAGGCGGGTGAGGTTCAGGGCCACCGTGGCCATAGGGAACAAGAACGGCTACGTGGGTCTGGGGAAGTCCATAGCCAAAGAGGTAGGGCCGGCCATAAGGAAGGCCATAAGGGAGGCCAAGCTGAACATGATCGAGGTCCGGCGGGGGTGCGGGTCCTGGGAGTGCAAGTGCAGCAAGACCCACTCAGTCCCCTTCGAGGTCCAGGGGTCCGCCGGTAGCGTGAGAGTCAGGCTAATCCCAGCCCCTAAAGGGATAGGGCTGGCTGCCGGGGATGTCTCCAAGAAGGTCATCGCCCTGGCAGGACTCACGGACGTCTGGTCCAAGAGCTTCGGCCAGACAAAGACCACTATAAATACCGCCAAGGCTACCTATGATGCCCTCAGGCAGACCTCCATGGTGAAGGTTACGGGGGAGCAGGCCCGGGCCGTGGGGATGGTGGAAGGGAAGGTGGGGTAGATGGGGCTGCTGGCGACGGTGAGGGTGAGGGGTAGGGTAGGGATGCGGGAGGATGTAGAGGCAACCCTGCGGATGATGAGGCTCACCAGGGTCAATTACTGCTCACTCCTCCCAGATAACGAGACCAGTCAGGGCATGCTCCAGAAGGCCAAGGACTTCATAACCTGGGGGCCGGTGGACGGGGAAGACGTGGCCCTCCTCCTGAGGTCCAGGGGCGAACTGGTGGGGGGGAAGAAGCTCACCGACGATTATATGAAGGGGACGCGGTTCGGGTCCACGGAGGCCTTCGCCCAGGCCCTGACAGCCTCAGAGGCTAAGCTGGACGATCTGCCTGGCCTACGCCTCTTCTTCAGGCTCCATCCCCCCAGGAAGGGGCACGGCGGTATCAAGAGGTCCGTAAAGGAAGGTGGAGCCCTCGGGGCCAGGGAGAGCATCAAAGACCTCCTCTACAGGATGCGGTGATCTTTCATGGCAACGAAGGACAGGAAGAGAAGGAAGAAGAGGGGCTCCCGGACATGCGGCGGCGGGTCCCACAAGAAGAGCAGGAACTCCGGCTCGCGCGGCGGCAAGGGCATGGCAGGGACCCACAAGGGCAAGTGGTCCTGGATAATAAAGTTCGATCCCGAGCACTTTGGGGATAGAGGCTTTCAGATCCCTGCAGCGGTGAAGGAGGTGTACCAGGGCATCAACGTGGGGGAGCTGGACGAAAGTCTAGCAAGACTCCTGAAGGAGGGCATAGCCACAGAGAGAGAAGGCGGCTATCTGATCGACCTGGGGACAGTCGGTAAAGTGAAGGTCCTGGGGGGTGGGAAGGTGCGGCATCCCCTCACCATCAAGGCCTCTGGCTTCTCAGGCACTGCCGTGGAGAAGATCGAGGCATCGGGCGGGAAGGCCCTAGTCCTGGGAGGGGAAGGGGCAAAGGCGGAGTAGGACAGAGGTGGGGTTACCGAGGCCATGGGGATTCTTCACAAGTTCGAGCCTTTACTCCTGCGCCTCCCCGAGGTGGAGAGGCCCAAGTACGCCATACCCTTCAAGGAGAAGCTCAAGTGGACGGCCCTCATCCTCGTCATATACTATCTCCTGGATGAGACGGCCCTCTACGGCCTCGATCCCCTGGCCGTAGATAGGTTCGCCAGCCTGAGGGCGGTCATAGCGGCAAGCTTCGGCTCCATCATCACCCTGGGGATAGGGCCCATCGTAACAGGGTCCATCATCCTCCAGATACTGGTGGGCGGCAAGCTCATCGACCTGGACCTCACCCAGCCCAGGGACAAGGCCATCTTCATGGGGACCCAGAAGGCCCTGGCGGTCCTCTTCACCATCTTCGAGGCCTCGGTCTTCGTACTGGTAGGTGGCCTGCCGGCCATAAACAACGACCCCTACTTCCAGTTCCTCCTCATCCTCCAGCTCACCCTGGGCGGCATCCTGATCGTATATATGGACGAGGTGGTATCCAGGTGGGGGATGGGAAGCGGCATAGGTCTCTTCATCGTAGCCGGGGTCTGTGCCCAGATAGCCGTAGGCTCCTTCAACCCCTTCCCGGCGGTGGAGGGCGAGGTGGTACCCGCAGGCAGGATCCCGGCCTTCCTCTACTACATCTTCAACAACCAGACCAGGTTCGACCTCCTCGTCCCCATACTGGGGACGCTCATGGTCTTCGCCGCCGTCGTCTACGTCTCGTCCATGCGGGTGGAGATCCCCCTGACCTACGGCCGCTTCCGGGGCGCGCGGGGGCGCTTCCCCATCAAGTTCATCTATGCCAGCAACATCCCAGTCATCTTCGCCTCCATCCTCATGGCCAACGTCCAGCTCTGGGCCGGGATGCTGGAGCGCATAGGCTACCCCCTCCTGGGCGAGTTCGTGGGGAACAGGCCGGTCTCGGGCCTGGCCTACTACATGCAGATCCCGAACCCCATCTACAGCCCAGACTTCAAGCTCGCCACAGCCCTCATCTTCACCATCAGTCTGGTCATCCTCTCTATCGTCTTCTCCAAGTTCTGGGTGGAGACGACAGGGATGGACTCCAAGACCGTGGCCAAGCAGCTCCAGGAGGGAGGGATGCAGATACCGGGCTTCAGGGGGGATATAAGGGTCATAGAACGCGTCCTGGACAAGTACATACCGGCCATAACACTCCTGGGAGGGGCCTCTGTGGGCCTTCTGGCGGCCTTCGGGGACATGACCGGGGCCTTGGGTGGCGGGACGGGAGTCCTCCTGACGGTGGGGATAGTATACCAGCTCTATGAGCAGTTCGCCAAGGAGCAGATGATCGAGATGCACCCTGTCCTGCGGAAGGTGATGGGGGACTTGAAGATATGAGCATCGTGGTAGTGGCTGGCGTGCCGGCGGCTGGGAAGACGACGGTGATGAAGGCGCTGCTGGAGCGGAGGGGGGGCAAGAAGTACAAGGTGGTGAACTTCGGCGACGTGATGTTCAACGCCGCCAAGACCGCAGGGATCGTCAAGCACCGGGACGAGCTCCGGAAGCAGTCCCCGGAGTTCCAGAAGGAGATCCAGAAGCTGGCGGCGAGGAAGATCGCGGACCTGGCCAAGCGCTCCGGGAAGAAGACCATCATCGTAGATACCCACTGCTCGATAAGGACATCGAAGGGCTACTTACCCGGGCTCCCCAAGTGGGTCCTGGAGGAGCTCTACCCCGCGATGATAATACTTGTCGAGGCGGATCCGGACGAGATCCTGGTCAGGAGGGTGAAGGACACCTCCAGGCTCCGGGACCTGGAGTACGTGGCCACCATCGACGAGCACCAGCGCTTCAACAGGTTCATGGGCATGGCTTACTCCACCTTCTCGGGGGCTACCGTGAAGCTGATCGGTAATCACGATAATAGCTTAGAGCAGGCCGTGGAGGAGCTTATAACGGCTCTGGAGCGGTGAGATAGCATGGGCGTGATAGTGGTGGCGGGCGTACCGGCGGCGGGGAAGAGCACCATCACCCGCCTGGTCACGGAGAAGTCCGGCCGCACCCTGCGGGTCATAAACTTCGGCGACGAGATGTACCGGCTGGCGAAGAGGCGGCGGCTGGTGAAGGGGAAGGAGGACCTGAAGAACCAGCCCACGGCTGTCCAGGAGGAGATCCAGAAGGCCGTGGCCAGGAGGATCATGGAGAAGACGAACAGGCAGGACGTCCTGATAGAGACGGATTGCTCCATAAAGACCCCCGCGGGCTATCTCCCCGGCCTTCCGGGATGGGTCCTGGAGAAGCTCAACCCTTCCATGATCATCCTCTTGGAGGCGGATCCGGACGAGATCCTGGTCAGGAGGGCCATGCATCCCGACAAGTTCGAGGTGGAGTACGTGGCCACCATAGACGAGCACCAGCGCATGAACAGGGTCCTGGCATTGACCTACGCCATCTTCACCGGGGCGACGGTAAAGATCATAAAGAACCACGATGGCCTCCTGGACAAGGCCATAAAGGAGATGGAGGACTCCCTGGGATGAGGGGGCGGCGGAGGTCTGGGTGATATGGGGGTCATAGTGGTAGCCGGGGTACCGGCCGTGGGAAAGACCACGGTCCTGGTTAAATTGGCGAAGACGAAGACGAAGTTCAAGGTGATCAATGTGGGGGACGAGATGCTGGCCTTGGCTGTGGAAAGGGGGCTCCTGAAGCATAGGGACGACCTCAGGAAGCAGCACCCCAGCGTCCAGGAAGAGCTCTGGAGGGACGTGGTAGAGAAGATAGCGGATAGGGCGGAGGGGACGCCCATAATAGTCGAGACCTACTGCTCCGTCAAGACCCCAAAGGGCTACATGCCCGGCCTCCCCCAGTGGGCCCTGAAGGCCCTCCGCCCCAGCACCATCATCCTCCTGGAGGCTGATCCGGACGAGATCCTGGTGAGGAGGGTGAAGGACACCTCCAGGCTCCGGGACCTGGAGTACGTGGCCCACATAGAAGAGCACCAGCGCATGGACCGCGTCTTTGCCATGGCGTACGCCACCTTCACAGGGGCGACGGTGAAGATGATAATGAACCACGATTCCTCAGTAGAGAAGGCGGTGGCGGAGCTGGTGAAGACCCTGGAGGGGATCTATGTCTGAGTCTATAGTAGATATCGCGATGGCGCCCTTCTATCTCATCTTAGACTCCACTCTGGGGGTCCTATTCCGCCTCTCGGGGAGCGAGGTCTTCAACGTCCTCTTCGGGGTCTTTGCCATCTCTACCATCCTCTCAGGGGTAATCCTCTACATCACCTCCAAGATCATAGACCCGAAGGAGATGAAGTCCCTCAAGGAGAGGATGGCGAAGAGCCAGGAGAGGATGAAGGAGGCCCAAACGAAGGGGGACACGAAAGAGCTCAACAAGATTCAGAAGGAGCTCCTCCAGTTCCAGAGCAGCATGATGTCCATGTCCATGAGGCCCATGCTCTACACCATGCTCCCCATCAGAGAGCTCTTCACCTGGCTGGGGCGCTATCCGGTCCTCGTGGAGGCAGTAACGAAGGGCGGGGGGCATATAGTGAAACTCCC
>JACQPM010000046.1 GCA_016207475.1 Methanobacteriota archaeon
GCGCACCGAGACCGACGCTGACAGATGGACCCGTCGGGATTCGAACCCGAGGCCTCTCGCATGCCAAGCGAGCACTCTACCAGCTGAGCTACGGGCCCTCCGTCTTACTACGCCCGAGGGCTATTTAAACCTTTTTTATGGGTTGCTGATAGAGGCGTTTTAAAGGGATGGGGGTCAACACCGTCGTGATAACCACCATCAGGACGATGGCAGAGAAGACCTCCCGTGAGAAGACCCCTGAGGTGGCCCCGATGCCGGCGATTATCAGGCCAACTTCCCCCCTGGAGACCATCCCCACGCCCACTATGGCCGCGGCCTTCATCTCCCTGGAGAAGGCGTAGGCCGGGAGGCCGCACCCCACGACCTTTCCCAGAATGGCCAGGAGGGTGAGCTCCAATGCCAGGAGGACGGAGGGGCCGGAGAGGGAGGAGAGGTCCACGAGGGTCCCCACGACCGTGAAGAAGAGGGGGGCCACCAGGAAGCTCACCTTCTCGGCGAACTCCTTTATCTCTATCGTGATCTTCGTCTCGGCTATCGCCATACCCGCTGCAAAGGCCCCCAGGATGGGCGCCAGGCCCGCGACCCCGGCCAGGTAGGCGTACCCGAAGCAGAGGGCCATGGCAGACGCCTCCAGGGTCCCCCGGGCCCTGACCCAGGGGACGGTGCGCGTCACGATCCTGGGGAGGAGGAGAGCGCCGGCTACGGTCAGGAGGAGCCAGAACCCCACGGCCTCCACCGCTATCGAGATGGCCTCCCCTGCCCTTATCCCACCTTCCGCGATGACGGAGAGGACAACGGCCAGGGCCACGAGGCCCAGGATGTCATCCATGACGGCGGCACTGACCAGGACCTTGGCCTCCGGCTCCTTCTCCTTGCCCAGGTCCCGGAGGACCTTGACCGTTATGGCGATGCTCGTGGCGGTCAGGGTAGCCCCTGCCAGGAGGGCCGCGGCCGTGGTAGTCCCCCTCGAGACCATGAGGCCGTATCCGAGGGCGAAGGGAAGGACCACCCCTCCGATGGCCACGGAGGCGGCGAGGACTCCGATCTTTCGGAACTCAGCCAGCCTCGTCTCCATGCCTGCCACGAAGAGGAGGACGATGGCTCCCACCTCCGCGAAGGCCCTCACGGTCTCATTCACAAGGATCGGCTGGAAGCCCAGGGGCGCTAGGTTGCCCAGGAGGGAGGGCCCCAGGGCTATGCCCGCCATAAGCTCCCCCACCACCGCCGCCACTCCGAACCTCTGGGCAGCCTCTCCCCCCACCTTCGCGGCGAAGATGAGGAGGCAGAGGGTGAGGATCGTCTCCAGGGTCCCGGGGTCCACGCTGGCCATCAGGAAGTATTTATATCTCCGGGCTTATTATACTCTCCCAGTGGGGCCATGGACGTAAAAGAGATAGAGCTCAAAGGGCATATCATAGACTCCCTCATCCTCCCCAGGGTCTTCGATACCATCATGGACCTGGGCGGGGAGTTCGAGGTCCTCCAGTTCGAGATCGGGAAGCACAAGACAGACCCCTCCTATGCCAGGATCCTCGTGAAAGGGAAGAACCGAAAGGTTCTGGACCAGATCCTGGGGGAGCTGCACAAGATGGGGGCCGCCGTACCTGAGATGGAGCAGCTGACCCTCAAGCCGGCACCCAAGGATAGGGCCCTGCCCGAGGACTTCTACTCCACCACCCACCATCCCACCTACGTCTTCCTGGAGGGCGAGTGGCTGGAGGTGGGCAATATAGAGATGGACAAGGTCATAGTGGTGGAGAAGGGGGAGAAGAAGGCGTATTGCAGGCCCATCAGCGAGATCAAGGCCGGTGACCTCATCGCCGTGGGGAAGAACGGAATAAGGGTGGAGCCCCCCCCAAGGCCCAGGGAGTATACGATCTTCGAGTTCATGAAGTCCTCGGTCTCCTCCGAGAAGCCCTCACACCACCTGGTAGAGCAGATAGCGAAAGAGATCCTGGAGACGAAGGCCCAGGGGAAGAAGGTCCTGGCGGTCGTGGGGCCGGCTGTGGTCCACACCGGCGCTGGTGAAGCGCTGGCCACCCTCGTCAAGGAGGGCTTCATCGACGTCCTCTTCGCCGGCAATGCCATGGCGGTCCACGACGTGGAGAGCCAGCTCTACGGCACGTCCCTGGGAGTGAGCATAAAGACCGGGAGGCACGCGGAGGGGGGCCACAGGAACCACCTCTACGCCATCAACGAGGTCATGAGGGCGGGCTCCATCAAGGGGCTGGTGGAGGCAGGAAAGCTCAAGAAGGGAATAATGTACGAGTGCATAATGAATAATGTACCCTACGTCCTGGCGGGCTCCATAAGGGACGACGGCCCCCTCCCCGAGGTGATAACGGATGTGGTGGCGGCCCAGAGGGCGATGCGCCACTGGGTGCGCGAGGTGGACCTGGTCCTGATGCTCTCCACCATGCTCCATTCCATAGCCGTTGGGAACCTCCTCCCGTCCAAGGTGAAGACCGTGTGCATAGACATCAATCCCGCCACGGTGACGAAGCTCTCCGACAGGGGCACGGCCCAGGCCCTGGGGGTCGTGACAGATGTGGGTATCTTCCTCCCCATGCTGGCGAAGGAGCTCCTCAAGGCCAAGAAGAAGCCTTAAGTACCGGCGGGGGAGGATTTTAAGTAGCAGCCGTGGTCTAGCCTGGTTTAGGACACTAGCCTTCCAAGCTCGTAACCCGGGTTCAAATCCCGGCGGCTGCATATGTCAGCACTTCGGAAGAACTCCCTGCGGTCGTTCTTCCTCGTGCCGACACCCCTTCGAACCGCTCCTCGTGCTTCGGCTAAGCCTCGTCCTCGTCGCTCCGAGACCCTACCCCAGCGCTCGGGCGAGACCGCCTCTCAGCACCACCCTCCTAGTGTAGCGCTACAAGAAGGCCGGAGGGGCTATTTTATATTTAGGATACCCTCACTATAGGGTGTATTATGGAGAAGGTTGGGAGACGGCTGGGCATCCTGTTGCTCTTGGCCATCTCACTGCTCCCCTCGGTCCAGGCTTATGATGGGGTAGACGTCCAAGGGTACCGGTTGGATGTAGAGATCAGCCCACCGGACCATGCCTTCAGGGCCTCGGCCACCATCCGGCTGGGGGTTGGACCTGACATAGGCAGCACGGAGCTTCTCTTGAGCCGGGAGCTGTCAGTCCAGGCCGTGGGTGACCGGGAAGGTCACCTGGAGTTCGAGAGGCATGGGGACGGGCTCAGGATACATCTGAGGCACCCCGGGCAGGATACGGAGGTCACCGTGGACTACGCAGGTATATCCGAGGGCCCCCAGCAGGGGGCCTGGAGCTCCATAGGCCCCGACGCCGGCTACATGATCTACGAGGCCCTCTGGTACCCCCTCATATGGGGAGACGACGCCCCGGCAGAGGTTAGGGTGAGGGTACCCCAGGGCTACACGGTGGTCACGGTGGGGGAGCTCACGGACTTCGAGGACGCCGCCCAAGCGGTCTATGCCTGGAGGTCGGGGCCCGTGAGGGGGATATCCTTAGTATTCGGAAGATACCGGGAGGTGGCCCACCAAGTCCTTAGCGGGTATAGGGAAGACAGTTATCTATCCCTGGGCACCAGTTGGACCAGGGAAGGCCAGCGGGCACCAACCGTGACGGAGGCCGTCTGTTATCTCTACCCAGAGGATTCCGAGAAGGCGGGCAGTTGTGCCTCCACCTCTACAGAGGTCATGGGCTTCTACTCCTCGTACTTCGGTTCCTACCCGTACAAACGGCTACGGGTGGTGGAGGCCCCCGCGTCCTTCTTCGGCGGGCACGGGGACCCGGGCTTCGTCATATTGTCCAGGGGCGTGATAAACAGGGAGAGGGGACCCGAGTTCCTGGCCCACGAGATAGCCCATAACTGGTGGGGGGTAGTGACCTTCGCCGATGGGGAGAGGAACCTCCACTCTTTCGGCATTGCACCGGCCAAGACCCGCACCGCGTCCGCCGAGGGCTCCGAGTACAACAACTGGCTCGTGGAAGGCTTTGCCACATACTCTGCCCTCCTCTACATCGAGCACGCCTACGGGCGGAAGGAGATGCTCACCGCCCTGGACGACAAGAGGCAGGAGTATATCGAGAAGCGCCAGGAGCTTGGGGATACGCCCGTAGCATACACACGGGAGGAGTACGACTCCGGGCTCTACCACGCCGTCGTATACAGCAAGGGGGCCTATATCCTCCACATGCTCCGGTCTGTGGTGGGTGAGGAGACCTTCTCAGGGGTCATGAAGGAGTATGCGAGAAGATACGCGTTCAAGAAGGTGACAATCAAGGACTTCCAGGAGGTGGCCGAAGATCTCTATGGGGAGGACCTGGGTTGGTTCTTCCAGGAGTGGCTCTACTCCGCCGTCCTACCGGACTACGCCTTCGGCGATGTGAGGGTAGCCCACGAGGATGGGAGTTACAGGGTTGAAGCCCAGGTACTCCCAGGCGCAGGGGTGAAGATGCCCATAGACGTGACCCTCCACACCTCCGAAGGGGAGGAGACGAAGAGGATCTGGCTCGAGGGGGGGGAGGCGAGGGCCGAGTTCATCAGCCGCGGAAGGCCCCTCTACGTAGTCCTGGACGAGGGGCAGTGGCTCCTGGATGCTGACAGGACCAACAACTTGCGGGCGATAAGCTACAGAAGCCCCAAGAGCCTGGCGCTCCTGGTCTCCCGGTTCTGGTGAGCCCATGGAGATCGTCTTCCTAGGGACAGGGGGCGGTAGGTGGGTCACCATAACCCAGAGGCTCAAGACAGGGGGCTTCAGGATCCACGCAGGGCGGAAGATCCACATAGACCCTGGGCCGGGTGCCCTGGTGAGCATGAAGGAGGCAAGGATATCGCCCGTGGATACCGACGCCCTCATAGTGACCCACTGCCACCCCGACCACTACAATGATGCGGAGATCCTCTTGGAGGCCATGACCCAAGGGATGACTAAGGTCAAGGGGGTCCTGGCGGCCAGCGAGACGGTCCTCTTCGGAAGGGACGAGGTGGGGCCTGCCATCTCCAGGTACCACAGGTCCAAGCTGGCGGCCGTGGAGACTCTCACCCCTGGGAAGGGCTTCCAGGTGGATGAGGTGCAAGTGGCGGCCATCCCGACCAGGCACTCGGACCCCACGGCCGTGGGCCTCCGGTTCTCTACGGGAGAGGGGGTCATAACCTACACCTCCGATACCGAGTACTACGAGGGCCTCTCCGATCACTACAAGGGATCCAGGGCCATCATCTTCAACGTCATACGCCCGGCTGGAGAGAGGATCCCATGGCACCTGTGCGTGGACGACGTGATAAAACTGGTGAGGGAAGCGGGGCCTGAGCTGGCGGTCCTCAATCACTTCGGGATGAAGATGGTGGAGAGGAGGAAGGCCGAGGCCCTTAGGGTGGAGCTGGAGACGGGGGTCAAGACCATCGCAGCCATGGATGGGATGGTCCTAACCTTCGCAGGAGGCGGGGTCGCCTACGAGAGCATCCGCGGGGGAGGCAAAACCTTTAAGCAGGCGCAGCTAAATTTCTGAGAGCATGCTCCCGAAGGAGTACGACCACGCCCAGGTAGAGAAGAGGGTTCAGGACCGCTGGGAGAAGGAGGAGATCTAC
>JACQPM010000043.1 GCA_016207475.1 Methanobacteriota archaeon
GCCTCCCGTCGATAAGGTTGGAAGGGGCCGGTCCTGACCAAAAGCTTTAATAAAGGATTGGGGATATTACAGTAACCCCCCCAGGCGGGGGCAGGTCCGGCTGAGAATGTACGAACAGTATGCCTTCCAGGTGAGGGAGGCCCTCAAGAAGCACCACCGATGGATGGACGAGTCCCTCACCCTCATAGCCAGCGAGAATGTGACCAGCAACCTGGTGAGGGAGGCCACCGCCTCGGACTTCGGCCACAGGTATGCGGAGGGGGCCCCGGGGAACAGGTTCTATAAGGGCTGCAAGTACATCGACGAGGTGGAGCTCCTCGCCATCGACCTTGCCAAGAAGCTCTTCGAGGCCGAGTACGTAAATCTCCTACCTCCCTCCGGCACCATAGCCAACCTGGCGGTCTACTCTGCCCTGGCCAAGCCGGGGGATACCATGATGGCCCTGCACGTCCCCCACGGCGGCCACATAAGCCATGCGGAGCTCTCGGCAGCCGGGGTGCGCGGGCTGAAGGTGAGGCCCTACCCCTTCGACGAGGAGAGCATGAGCATAGACGTGGACGGGAGCATCAAGGCCGTGAGAAAGTACAGGCCCAAGATCCTCCTCTTCGGTGCCAGCCTCTTCCTCTTCCCCCACCCCCTCAAGGAGCTGAGGCCCGTGGCCGATGAGGTGGGGGCCACCGTCGTCTACGATGCCGCCCACGTCCTGGGCCTCATAGCCGGTAAGAGGTTCCAGGCCCCGCTGAAGGAGGGCGCCGATATAGTAAGCAGCTCCCGCCACAAGACCTTCCCAGGCCCCCAGGGGGGTATCATCCTGGCAAAAGGGAAGTACGCCAACGATATAAGCAGGGCCGTCTTCCCAGGCCTCGTATCCAATCACCACCTCCACCACCTCGCCGGCCTTGCGATAGCCCTGGCCGAGATGCAGGAGTTCGGGGAGGCCTATGCGGACCAGATCATAAAGAACGCCAAGGCCCTGGCACAGGCCCTCCACGAACGGGGGTTCGACGTCCTCTGTGCGGATCACGGCTTCACCGAGTCCCACCAGGTGGTGGTGGATGTCTCGGCCCAAGGCGGGGGCAGAGTAGTGGCAGATGCCCTGGAAGAGGCCAATATCATATTGAACAAGAACCTCCTCCCATGGGACGACGTCTCCAGGTCCAGGGACCCCTCAGGGATAAGGCTCGGGGCCCAGGAGCTCACGAGGGTGGGGATGAAGGAAGGGGAGATGGAGGAGGTCGCAGAGCTTATAAAAAGGGCCATCCTAAATAGAGAGGGTAAGGAGCGCGTGAAAAAGGATGTCATCGCTCTCAAGAAGGGGTTCCACAGGGTGGAGTACAGCTTCGACAGGGAGAGAGGTGCCTATGACTACGTCCAGTTCTTCTAAGAAGGTCCTCCCCAGGCTGGTGGTCTTCGACCTGGACAGCACCCTCACTGATGCAGAGTCCCTGGTGGAGCTGGCGCGCCTCATGGGCAAGGAGGAGGAGGTGGCAGACCTCACCAAGAAGGCCATGGGCGGGGAGATCCCCTTCGCCGATGCCCTGAAGCACAGGGTAGGGCTCCTCCAGGGCCTGAAGCTGGAGAAGGTGGAGGAGGCGGTGAAGGCAATACCGCTGATGGCAGGGGCGGCAGATGCGGTGCAGCGGCTGAAGGTACGGGGTATCAAGACCGGTATAATAACAGGGGGCTTCGAGTCGGTGGCCCTGAGGGTGAAGGAGGAGCTGGGGATCGACTACGTCGTGGCCAACGAGCTGATGGTGGAGGAAGGGGCCCTCACGGGGGAGGTCAGGGGCCCCATCACGAACGAAGGGGCCAAAGGCGAAGCCCTGGACGCCCTCTGCAAGGAGCTCGGAATACGCCTCCAGGAGTGCGCCGTAGTCGGCGACGGGGCAAATGATATAAGTATGTTCGAAAAGGCAGGATTGGCGATAGCATTCAACCCTACAGATGCATTAGAAAAGGTTGCTGACGTGGTAGTAAAGGAGAAGGACTTAAGGGGAATTCTCCCCCACATCCTTGGGGAACCGGAGATGGACGAACTGCTGAAAGAGAGGAGCGAGCTGGAGCTCAAAGTGAAGGGGCTCAGGAAGGAGGTGGCAGAGAAGCGGTCCATCCTCAGGGATCTGGGGAACAAGAAGCGCGACCTCATCAACGAGATCAGGACCCTGAACGAGGCGGCGAACAAGTACAGGTATTCCAGGGACGAACTGAACGAAGGTGTGAGGCAGTTCAAGATCGAGAGGGAGAAGTCAAACGAGGTCCTCAAGGGCCGGATGGACGAGTACAAGAAACTCCAGGAGACCGCTCCGAAAGGCGATTTCAAGATACTCCAGAAGGAGATCAACGCCCTCGAATGGAAGCTCCAGACCAGCGTCCTGGAGATAAAGAAAGAGGACGAGATCGTAGACAGGATAAAGAAGCTCAAGGCCGAGCTGAAGGGTTACGAGAACCTGATAGAGTTCTCCAAGGAGATGGACAAGCACCGGAAGGCCTCCAGGAAGGCCCACGAGAGCATCCTGAAGCTCTCCGAGGAGTCCCAGCAGTACCACCAGCAGTTCCTGGCCGAAGTGACAAAGATAAAGGAGATCGAGGCCAAGATCGACGAACTGAACGCCAAGAAGGACGAGATAGCCCCGTCCCTGGACCAGATGAAGGAGGAGCTGGACAAGGGCTCCCAGAGGCTGAAGGAGCTGGACAAGGAGGTAGAGAAGAGCGAGGCCGAGTCTGGGAAGATATCCGTAGAGAGGACGGAGAGGGAGATGAAGGAGAAGGCCAAGGAAGTCTACGACAAGTTCAAGAAAGGGGAGAAGTTGGACCTGGAGGATATATACCTCCTGAGGCGTTTCAACCTGGTGTGAGATGGACTACAAGAAGGTCCTGGTGATCTGCATCGACAGGGATGCGGACATCGCCATGAAGATCGGGGAGAAGGGCCCCATATACGGGCGGGAGAGGTGCCTGGACGTGGCCACCCGGTTGGCCCTGGCAGACCCCACGGAGACCGATGCCAACACCATCTTCGAGGCCGTGAGGCTCCACGATGCCTTCAAGAGGGAGGGGAAGGAGGTGGATGTGGTCACCCTCCAGGGGGACCGGGATGTGGGGATCGTCTCGGACACGGAGCTCTCCAGGCAGCTGGAGGAGACGGCGGCAAGGGCCAAGGTGGACGGCGCGGTCGTAGTGACCGACGGGGCCGAGGACGAGTTTATCATGCCCATCATACAGTCGAAGTTCAATGTCATAGCCCTCAGGCGGGTGGTGGTCAAGC
>JACQPM010000047.1 GCA_016207475.1 Methanobacteriota archaeon
TGGTAAGACCATGTACATACTGGCATCGGAAGGGGTGATGGTGGGGGGCGAGATCGCCTGCGGGGTGGCCGCCGAGATCATCCCTGGAAACACCCTCCCCCTGGGGAAGATCCCAGAAGGGACGCCAGTCCATAACGTGGAGAACGGCCCCGGCGACGGCGGCAAGTTCATAAGGTCCTCAGGCACCTACGGCCTCCTGATAACCCACGATGTCGATAGATCCGTGGTCCAGCTCCCGTCGGGAGCTCTGAAAACTCTCGATTCCAGGTGCAGAGCCACCGTAGGGATCGTGGCCGCAGGGGGGCGGAGGGACAAACCCATAATGAAGGCCGGGAAGATGTGGCACATGCTCAAGCCCAAGGCCAAGTACTGGCCCATAGTGCGGAAGGTGGTCATGAACGCGGTGGCCCATCCCCACGGGGGTGGCTCTGGGCACCCCGGCAAGCCAACCTGCGTCTCCAGGGATACGCCCCCTGGCAGGAAGGTGGGGCTGATAGCGGCCAGGCGGACAGGGAGGAGGTAAATAAGAGATGGCAAAGAAGTTCACTTACCGCGGATATAAACTGGAAGAACTCCAGCAGATGCCCATGGACGAACTGGTGGGGGTCCTCCCAGCCAGGCAGAGGAGGTCCCTCCAGAGGGGGATGACCCCGAGCCAGAAGAAGCTGATGGAGAAGATAAAGAAGGCGAATAAGGGCATAGCGGTGAACCTCAGGACCCACTGCCGGAACATGGTGGTCCTGCCAGAGATGGTGGGGCTGACGCTGGAGGTCCACAACGGGAAAGAGTTCAAGAAGGTCATGATACAACCCGAGATGATAGGCCACTACCTGGGCGAGTTCTCCCTCACCCGGCAGAAGGTCACCCACGGGGCCCCGGGTATGGGCGCTACGAGGTCGAGCCTCTATGTGCCCCTCAAATAGGTGAGACATGCCGGAGACTGGATATCCCTTCGAGATCGAAGAAGAGGCAAGGGTGGCGAAGGCCACAGGCAGGGAGCTGAGGGTCTCCCCGAAGTTTTCGTTCGAGATCTGCCGGGAGATAAAAGGGAAGAAGCTGGAAGCGGCCAAGAGATTTCTTGAGGACGTCATGGCCATGAAGCGCGCCGTCCCGTTGAAGAGGTACAAGAAGGGCGTCGCCCACAGAAAGGGGCTGGAGAAGGCATGCGCCGGCCGCTACCCGGTGAAGGCCGCGTCCAAGGTCCTGGAGGTCCTCCAGAGCGCCGAGGCCAACGCCGAGTACAAGGGCCTTTCAAAGGAGAAGCTCTACATAAAGGAGATGGCGGTCCTGAGGGGACGGATCCTGAGGGGGAGTTTGGCGAGGGCCTTCGGGAGAGCCACGCCATCCAATAGACCCACCTCCAACATCCAGGTGGTACTGGCGGAGAAGTGAAGAGATGGCGGTAGAGAGGAAGTTCATAGCCGAGAATATAAAGAAGATGCAGGTCAAGGAGTTCCTTGAGAAAGAGCTCGGTAGGGCGGGGGTCGGAGGGATAGACATCCAGAGGACCCCTCTGGGGACGAGGGTCGTCGTCTATGCCCAGAGGCCCGGCCTTGTCATAGGGAGGAAGGGCGCATCCATAAAGAAGCTCACCACCGACTTGAAGACGAAATACGGCATCGACAACCCCCAGATAGAGGTGAACGAGCTTGAGGTACCGGAACTCAACGCCCAGGTGATGGCAGAGAGCATCGCCTCCTCCCTGGAGAGAGGCATCCACTTCCGGAGGGGCGCCTATTCGGCCTTGAGAAAGATCATGGAGGCGGGAGCGCGGGGGGTGGAGATAGAGATATCAGGAAAACTGACAGGCGAGAGGGCCAAGTGCGTCAAGTTCCTCAGCGGCTACC
This sequence comes from Methanobacteriota archaeon, assembly GCA_016207475.1. Taxonomy (GTDB): domain Archaea; phylum Hydrothermarchaeota; class Hydrothermarchaeia; order Hydrothermarchaeales; family JACQPM01; genus JACQPM01. The sequence goes on from JACQPM010000047.1 coordinate 1,848, forward strand.
TGAAGCACTGCGGCGAGCCTGCCATACTTTACGTGCAGCACGGACTGGCGGAGGCGGCGCCGAAGCCGGGGATCATAGGCGTCAAGGTGAAGATCATGCCCCCTGGCATAAGGCTTCCTGACGAGGTGTTATTCCGCGAGGAGAAGGTGGCAGTCGAAGCCCAGGCAGAGGAGGGGATCGAGGCGAAGCCAAAGGTAAAGGAGAAGATAGAGGAATTGGTGGAAGGGATAGAAGACGTCGTGGCCACCACCGTGGAAGAGGGTGCCCCTGTAGTCAAGAAGCTCAAGCCCGAGAAGGTGAAGAAACTGGCGAAGAAGAAGGCGAAGGAGGCCGTCGAGGCAGAGAAGAAGGAGGGCGAGGAGGGCGCAGGTGTAGCGAAAGAAGAGGCAAAGGGCGAGGCGGGTGAAGCCGGTGGCAATCCTGCGAAGTGAGGAGATAAGAGACCTCTCGGAAGAGGAGATGGCCGGCAAGCTTACAGAGCTCAGGAAGGAGCTCCTCAAAGAAAGATCCATGATAGCCTCAGGGGGCGCTTCTGAGAATCCCGGGAGGATCAGAGAGATCCGGAGGACGGTGGCTCGGATCCTGACGATAAGAGGAGTGATGAGGAAGGCAGGTGCAAAAAAGTAGATGGATGTCTGCGACGTCTGCGGCCTGCCGATGGAGTTGTGCGTATGCGAGGACATAGCCCGCGAGGTTCAGAAGATCAAGGTGTATACAGCGAAGAGGAAGTTCGGGAAGCTCATGACGGTAGTAGAGGGCATGGATGGTAGGAGCATAGACATGAAGGAGCTGGTGAAGGCGTTCAAGACCGAGTGTGCCTGCGGTGGCACCTTCAAGGATAGCAGGATCGAACTCCAAGGAGATCACAAGGAGAGGGTCATGGAGATGCTCCTCAAAGCTGGCTTCTCCAAGGACCTGATAGAGGTGAGATGAGCGAGATAAAGCCGAATAACCTCCTCAGACACGAGCTTCTAGGGCTGGGATGCAAGGTGGTGAAGGCCACGAACCCCTCCCTGGTGGGCCTGGAGGGCACGGCGATGGACGAGACGAAGAATATGATAACCCTAGGTGTGAGAGGCATGGAGAAGAGGATCCCCAAGAGGGAAGCAGTCTTCCAGTTCACCCTCCGCGGAGGTACCAAGGTGGAAGTGGAAGGGAAGGGCCTCGTGGGGAGGCCGGAAGACAGGGTGAAGAGGCGATAAGATGGCAAAGGATATAGGGATAGACGTCAAACCTCCTGAGTCGGAGTGCCAGGACATAAACTGCCCCTTCCATGGGAGTCTCAAGGTCAGGGGGCAGGTCATAGAAGGACAGATCTTGAACGACAAGATGGTTGGGACCGTGGTAGTCCAAAGGGACTACTATCGGTACATAAAGAAGTACGAGAGGTACGAGAAACGGAAGAGGAAGTTCTCGGCCCACAACCCCGGGTGCATAAAGGCCAAGGCTGGGGAGAAGGTGCGGATCATGGAATGCAGGCCCATAAGCAAGGCCAAGAGTTTCGTCGTCATAGAGAAGGTGTGAGATGCTAGCTCTGAAGGCAAACATCACAAGGGCCCTGCCCTCGGGGGCGAGGCTGGAGTGTGTAGACAACTCAGGGGCAAAAGAGGTAGAGATCATCCAGGTCATAGGCTACAGGGGAGTTAGGAGGCGCATGCCGAAGGCCGGGGTCGGGGACCTCGTCGTCGCCTCGGTGAAGAAAGGCACCCCTGAGATGAGGAAGCAGGTGGTCCATGCCATCGTAGTGCGGCAGAGGAAGGAGTACCGGCGCCCAAGCGGTCTGAGGATCAAGTTCGAGGACAACGCCGCCGTGGTGACGAACGAGACCGGAGAACCGAAAGGTTCTGATATAAAAGGCCCTGTTGCCAAGGAGGCCGCCGAGAGGTGGTCCAAGATAGCCAGCATGGCCAGTATAATAGTATGAGGTGGTGAAGTGGTCACAAAACAGCCCAGGAAACAGAGAAAGGCCCTCTACACGGCCCCTCTCCACAAGAGGCACGTCCTCATGGGGGCGGCCCTCTCGGAAGAGTTGAAGGGGGAGCACAAGAGGAACTCAATCCCGGTTCGGAAGGGAGATACAGTCAGGGTGATGAGGGGAGACTTCAAGGCCCAAGTGGGAAAGGTGGAGAAGGTGGACCTCAAGAGCGGGAGGATATACGTGGAGGGGGTCACCATCCAGAAGGCCGATGGGACGAGCCGCTTCTATCCGCTCCACCCCTCCAAGGTCGAGATCACCAAGCTGGAACTCAAGGACGAGAAGAGGATCAAGAAGAGGGAGGGGTAAGATCATGGGAAAGCATCTCAAACGGCTCGCGGCCCCCCGGGCCTGGAA
>JACQPM010000044.1 GCA_016207475.1 Methanobacteriota archaeon
CACTTGGTGCAGACGAGCTTCTTATCCTTCGGGAGCATCAGCCCCCCGCACTTCTCACAGAACATCCCTGTACCTCTTGTAGTCCCTTATTATACCGGCGTGGTCGAAGGCCAGGCTCATACCCTCCAGGGCCTCGAGAGGGAAGAACCGCGCCTCGGCAGCGTCGCTCCCGCCCCTGGGCTCGCCGCTCCCCCTCGCCACATAGCAGATGGAGATGACGTGCCCCCTGGGGTCCCTATGGGGATTCGAATAGACGCCCAGGAGCCCTTCCAACTCTATGGCAACGCCGGTCTCCTCCATGACCTCCCTCGCCACCGCCTCTTCGGTCCTCTCCCCATATTCCACGAAGCCACCCGGCAGGGCCCAGCTACCCCGGAAGGGCTCCCTCCCCCGCCTCACCAGCAGGATTCTATCCTGCTGCTCAACCACGGCATCCACCGTGACCAGCGGCCTCTTCCCGCTCACCGACGCACCTCAGGAGGTCAGTGAAGGCTGCCACCGAGGCATCCTCCAGCTCCAACCCCCGGTCTATGGAGTCCTTTATCCCCCTGCTCAGGAGGATTACGCACTCCGGGAGGGTTACCCACCCCTCCATCCAGGCATAGAGGAGGAGCCCCTCGGCATAATCGGCCATCTGGTGCCTCGTCACCCTCCTGCCCAACCTCCCCCTCAACCCCGACCGCACGAGGGCCTCCGCGAGGGCCCTGTTGGATGCCCTCCTTCCAATGGGCCTCCGGGAGGCATTGGACACGGCCAGGGAGTAGATGAGGTTGACGAAGGGATCTCCAGGGCTGGAGAGCTCCTCCATGGGGGCATGGAACTCAAGCAACTGCCTCACCGAACTGCTCCCTTATCTCCCCGAAGGTCTTCTTCAGCCCTTTCAGGACCTCCTTCAAGACCCGCCGGGGGGCGCTCTCGGTGCTGAAGTCTACGGTCTTTGCCTGCTCCAGGAACTTCTCCAGGACGCTCTCAGGGATCTCCGACTTCTTCGCCACCTTCTCCACGTTCATCTTGAGGAGGTCGTTGGCGCTCTTGATCCCTGCCTTCTCCAGCTGCTCTACCCTCTTGGGCCCTATCCCCTTTATCTCTTCCAGCGGTACCACCCGCTCCTTCCCCTTGGGTATGGGCATCTCCTTCACCCGGAGGTAGATCCTGGGGTTGCTCAGGAGGGGGTGCTCGATCTTATACGAGGCTACCACGACCCCCCTGTGCTGGTTCAGCGCCTCCCTGAGGGCGTTACAGAGGGTGTGGTCCTCTCCCACCACCTCCAGTTCGATCTCCTCCTTGGTCTCCTTAATGACCTTGATCTCCATCCTTCTCACCCACCTCTCTGTAGATAGCTAGGATATCTTTGGTCCATTTTCCCACCTGCTCACTGGTCCCGAAGAACCTCACCCTGAGGCTCCGCTCCCGCATCCTTATGGTGTAGTCGGCCTCCCCCACCTCTTGGATCTTCTCCAGGAAAGCCATCCTATCATCGGGCCTCTCGAACTTCAGGACTAGGGTCTTCTTTACTAGCTCCATCACACCTGGCCTATGCCGTAGTCCGTCGCATATCTCCGCGATTCAGTCCTGCCGCAGTCCCTGCACCTCAGCCTGTCCCCGTTCTTGATGAGGGGGACGTTGCAGGCGCCGCAGAAGGCCTTCACAACCCCAAATCCATTCTCCACCGTGGAGAGCTGCACTGGGGCCCTCCTGGCGTTGATGACCCCGGCCTTGACGATATCGCCGACCTGGAACTCCCGCCCCAGCTCTGAGACATAGGACCCCTTGGTCTGGGATATGTGGATGGAGCCTGTCAGGTCCCCAGGTAAGGATCTATCGCTCCCTGTCTTCTTGAAGATGTTCACTATCGCCACCTGCTGCTTCACGTCTACCACGCCCCCCACGACAATATCCCCGTCCTTGAGCACTGGGGGGATACTGGTCCGCGGGGTCACGGCTATCTTCCTCTCCTTCGGGTCTACCGCCAGGACGCCGGTGATGGCCGCATAGACCTTCCCGTTCTCCTCGAAGGCCCCTTCTCCAGGGATAAACTCCTCGCTGAACCCCAGCTCGGTGCCGGGGACCACAAACTCTCCGCTCTCCACCATTCATCTCCTCCTCTTCACGATCCTGTAGATGTCCACTTGGACTGTCTTCGCGGCTTTCCTGTGGAAGGCGTAGGTGTGGGGAAGGCGAAAGCCCACCTTGGCCAGGTCCGTTACCTTTCCCCCGAGCTTCTCTACGTATCCCACTACGAACTCCCTAGTCTCTGTCTTGTGCATGGTGTATATAACTTTGCCGAGCTCCAGCGCCTTCTCCAGAAAGGTCCTGTCCGCTCCCCCCCTCTGGACTCCGAAAGGGGGGTTCTGGAAGACTGTATCGCACTCGCCTTTTATATCTTTTATGTCCGATAAGGTCCAGCGGATATTGCCCAGGGAGAGCCTCCCAGCGCTCCTCTCCGCCGCCTCAAGGGCCTCCGGGTCCACGTCAACCCCCACCACCTCCCTCGCCCCCAGGAGGGCGGCGCCTATGGCGAGCCTCCCGGTGCCGCACCCCAGGTCGTAGACCCTCTTCCCTTCTATATCTCCCTTCAGGAAGGCGGTGTAGAGGAGCTCCGCGGCCTCTCGGGCAGGGACGGTGTACTGCTCCAGCCATACCTTCGGTACCGGGAAGGGCTCGCACCCCTCCAGGACGATCTCCAGCCGCTTCTTGCCGATGCGGTCCATGCCACGAATTGGCGGCCAAGATTTATATCTTCGCCCAGGAGAGCATCCTATCGGCCAGGGCCTTCATCCTCTTCGGGTACTCCTTCAGGAACCTCGGCGCCTCGCCCGTGCTGATGGCCCCCCTGGGCGAGGGCCTTATGATATTCGTCTGCTCCAGGATCCTCAGGGAGTACCTCACCTTGTGCTGGGGCATCCCGCTCAGCTCCGAGAGCTTCAAGATGCCCACGGGCTCGTTGGCCATTATGAGCCTCAGGATCATCTCGTGCCTCTGGACCAGGGCTATCTCCCTCTCGAGGTTGTGCAGCATGCTATATACTAGCATGCTAGGGTTTATAATGTTATGGTGGGAAGATTTTTATCCTCTCCAGGAGAGGCATCCCCATGGAGGCCCTGGTGCAGCGGGTGGAGGGAGTGGAAGGAGCTGTTGAAGCTCCTCCGTCCAAGAGCTACACCCACAGGGCCTTCGTCATAGCGGCCCTGGCGGAGGGGCGCTCCACCATAAGGAGGTACCTGAAGGCCGGGGATACGCTCTCCACCCTGAAGGCTCTCAGAGCCTTCGGCGTACGGTTGGAGGTAGGGGAGGAGGTGGCCATAGAAGGGACCGGCGGGAGGCTCAAGGCCCCTCCAGGGCCTATAGACTGCGAGAACTCGGGCACCTCCATCAGGCTCCTCTCCTCCCTGGCGGCATTGGATGGTCCGGCTACCCTCACGGGAGACCAATCCATCCAGAGGCGCCCCATGGGCCCCCTCTTGGAGGCGTTGGCCCAGCTGGGGGTGGAGGCCCGATCCCTTAAAGGGGATGGAAATCCGCCGGTGCAGGTGGGCGGCGGCGGTCTTAGGGGCGGACGGGCCGAGATCAAAGGAGATGTGAGCTCCCAGTTCATCTCCTCCCTCCTCATCTCGGCCCCCTACGCCAGGGAGGACGTGGAGCTGGTGATCACCACGCCCCTCAAGTCCAGGCCCTACGTGGACGTGACCCTGGAGATCATGGGGCGCTTCGGGGTCGACGTGGAGAACAGGGACTACCGGAGGTTCATCATCCCGGCCGGCAGGAGGTACCGGGGGCAGGATTACGGGGTCGAGGGAGATTATTCATCCGCCTCCTACTTCCTGGCCCTCGCCCCCCTCACCAAATCCAGGGTGCGGGTCGGCAACCTAAATCCAAGTTCGAATCAGGGGGACAGGCAGATCCTGGCCATCCTCGAGGACATGGGGGCCGAGGTGGAGAGATCCAGCGGGGGCGTTACAGTGGCCGGGGGGAGGTTGGAGGGGATAGAGGTGGACCTGGGCGACACCCCGGATCTATTGCCCACGGTGGCGGTCCTGGGTGCCAGGGCCGAGGGGAGGACCGTCATAAGGAACGTGGAGCATGCCAGGTACAAGGAGACGGACAGGCTGAGGGCCTGCAGCCTGGAGCTGCGGAAGCTGGGGGCCAGGGTGGAGGAGGCCCGCGACGGCCTTGTCATAGAAGGCGGTAGCCTGAGGGGCGCGCGGGTGGAGAGCTACGGGGACCACCGCATGGCCATGGCCATGACCATCGCCGGCCTCTCCGCCGACGGGACTACCATCGTGGAGGGCGTCGAGTGCGTCCAGATATCCTTCCCGGGCTTCTACGACCTCATAAAGGGCCTCTGCCCCGGGAGGGTGGCGTTGCGATGATCTCAGGGATATGTACCATCTGCGGGAAGGTGACGATCCTCTACACCTGCGCCCTATGCGGCGCCAGGACCTGCTGGGAGCACCACGACCTGGCAAAGGGCGTCTGCACCTCCTGCCAGACGGGAAAGCGGGCCTAGCAGATGGGAATCCGCCCGTAAGCCAGGTCCCGGCAGAAGCGGCGGAGGTGGGCAGCCTCCAGCTCCGAGGCTATCACCTCCTCCACCTCCCTCGAGACCTCCTTCAGCCTGGTCCCCTTCTCAAGGATAAGCTGGGCCGCCGCCACTTGGGGCCTGTCGATGGGCACCCCGATCTGGCTGAGGAGCCAGACGTAGACCTCCCTAATCCCGGGAATATCCTCGTACACCCGCCTGGCCATGCGGTAGGTGAGGACGTTGTATATCTTGCCCACGTGGCTGACAGGGTTCTTCCCGGCCGCCGCTTCCGAGGAGGTAGGCCGGTGGAGGGGTATGATCCCGTTCACCCTGTTCCCCCTTCCGACTTGACCGCAGTCCGCATCCTCCGCCGAGGTCCCCAGCACCGTGAGGTATATCCCTCCCATCCCCCGCCCCTCTGCGTCCAGGGTGTTGAGGGTCAGATCCACGGGCATGGTCCTCTCCCCGGCCAGATGACTCCTCAGGTCCTCCAAGACCTCTCCCTTCCTCCGGAAATACTCCCTCTCCGACCCTATATAGCGATCTATGAGGGGCATGGCTATGGTGAGACCCAATCGGCCACCCACCCGGAGGCCCATCACCTTCACATCCTCCCCAGAGTCCGGGAAGGCCCTCTTGAAGCGCCCGGAATTTAGGTACTCTTCCGTCCCCTTCACCAGCCTCTCTGTCTCGGTGAGGGGGTAGTAGCCCACGGCGGCGGAGGTGTCGTTGGCGCCCAGGAACTCTCTTTTCCTCCGCCTCAGGAAGATGTCCGTCAGCTCCTCGGAGCCCTTCTTCAGCTCCACCTGGTACCTCACGTGGGCCTCGGGGTCCACGAACCTCAGGCGGCGCCGGAACCACTCCTTTGCTGTTGCAACCGCTATCTCCTCCACCGGTATAATCTCTCCATGTGCCTCGAAGGTCGCCCTGTCACCGAAGACCAGGAGCATGGGCTTCCTCACCTCCCCACCACCGAACCTCCTCTCCGCCTCTCCCGCCACCAGGAGCCCCTTGTCTATGTTGTGGTGGAGGATCGTACCGAAGCGCCTCAGGTACTCCCTGGAGAGGGCCACGGAGACCGCATCCATCAGAGAGTCGCATATGTAGTCAGGGTGGCCCAGGCCTTTCCGCTCGCAGATCTCCACCCCCTGCTCCTCCAGGGGCACCTGCCTGAGGGCCTTCACCACGATGCCCATGGACTAACCTCGCAGTAGCAGGATGATATAACTTATCACGTCCCCCCACAGGAGGGCGATCAGGAAGCCCAGGGTAAGGGGGACGAGGAACGGTATGGCCGGTGTAACCCATACCATCCCCTCGGTATCGGGCCTCTCCCCGAGCCTGGCCCCCCGGACGTCGTAGAGCGCCTTCAATCCACCGCCCTCCCCCAGGACCACCTCGTAGGACCGCAACTCTGCGGTCCTCCTCCTGTAGCCCAGGAAGGCCCTGGGCAGTCCCCCTGGGCCGAGCCCTTCCTTCAGGTTCTTCAGGAGGAAGAGGATGGGGAGGAGGGAGGTCAGGAAGACGGCGTTGGTGAAGGCCGAGAGGGCCAGGGTAGGGAAGAGGGTATAGGCGCCTAGCGGAGGCCTGGAGAAGGCCGCCGCTAGGCCTACCAGCACCTTGGCGTCGCCGCCTCCCAGGAAGCCGAGGCGGTGGAGGACACCCATCAGCAGGGCCGTTGTGAGGACGGAGATAGCGAAGGCCACGGCCTCGCCCCGGTCCGGGGCAGCCATCTGGTAGAGGAGCCCTATGAGGAGGAGCCCCAGCCAGGGGCCCTCGCCCAACTCCCTCTTCCTCCAGTCCTGAAGGGAGGCGTAGAGGAGGATCAGCACCGTGAGGAGGGTCTTGGGCTCCAGCATCCATCTCGCCTGGTCCCCTCTCTGAAGCCCCTGTCTAATTAAATATATGTAGAGGGCCATACTTAGGGTACGGAGATGGCTGGCAATACCTTCGGCGTAGTCTTCAGGGCCACGACCTTCGGGGAATCCCACGGCGGGGGCGTGGGGGTCCTGGTGGACGGCTGCCCCGCTGGGCTGGAGCTCTCCGAGGCCGATATCCAGAGGGAGCTGGACCGGCGGAGGCCCGGCCAGAGCGCCCTCACCACCCCAAGGCAGGAGGGGGACGAGGTGCGGATCCTCTCAGGGGTCTTCGAGGGCCGCACCCTGGGGACGCCCATCCTCATGGTCGTGTACAACCGTGAAGCGGATCCGACGCCCTACCTGGAGCTGAGGAACAGGCCCAGGCCGAACCACGCGGACCTCACCTACGCCCTCAAGTACGGCCACAGGGACTGGCGGGGTGGGGGGAGG